>NZ_JBQDEX010000003.1:0-18511 GCF_052084945.1 Oceanisphaera sp. | reverse complement strand
GAACGCACGGACGCAGTTCACGGGCGACAAGGGAATAAGAGCCTTTAATGGTAAGAGCTCGCCTGTTGATGGTTTGGTGTTTGGCTCTTACCATTTAGATAGCTTTGGTACTTTCAGATCTGATCTCTATTTTTCTGTGGGTTCAGTGGATTCCGTTGCAGAAATAGCCCTAGTCTTTAAAGCCCTAAGCAAGATCCTGATGTGCATCAGAAAGACGTCATAGAAACAGACACCGCTCTATGTTTCGCTGGTCCCCTTCACTCTTCACGCCTTACCCTTCACATTTTAAAAGCAAAAAGGGAGCCGAAGCTCCCTTTTTATTTCACGCTAGTTAAAGCTGTGATTAGCCACCTACTGCAATGTTTTGCATGTCGGTCATGTAAGAACGCAAGGTCTTACCGATGATCTCAACAGGGTGGTTACGAATAGCCTCGTTCACTTCAATCAGACGACGGTTGTCTACTGAGTTAGTGTCAACTTCAAAGCCTTTACCAATCACGTTAGTGCTAACGCTTGGCATAAACTTCTCGCGCAGCAATGGCACAGCAGCGTTAGCGAACAGGTAGTTACCGTATTCTGCCGTGTCAGAAATAACCACGTTCATTTCGTACAGACGTTTACGGGCAACTGTATTGGCAATCAGTGGCAGCTCGTGCAAAGACTCGTAGTAGGCAGACTCGTCTATGATGCCAGATGCCGTCATGGCTTCAAACGCTAGCTCAACACCGGCTTTAACCATGGCAACCAATAAAATGCCGTGGTCAAAGTACTCTTGCTCGTCGATGGCAACATCAGTGGCTGGATACTGCTCGAAGCTAGTATCGGCCGTTTCTTCACGCCACGTTAGTAGGTCTTTATCATCGTTTGCCCAGTCAGCCATCATACCGGCTGAGAAGTTACCCTGAATGATGTCATCCATGTGTTTGTTGAACAGAGGACGCATCAGCTCTTTCAACTCTTCAGACAGATCAAACGCTTTAATTTTTGCAGGGTTAGACAAACGGTCCATCATGTTAGTGATGCCGCCTTGCTTCAATGCTTCTGTGATGGTTTCCCAACCAAACTGGATTAGCTTGCCTGCATAACCGGCGTCGATGCCGTCGGCCAGCATTTTGTCGTGAGCTAAAATCGCACCCGCTTGCAGCATGCCACACAGAATAGTTTGCTCGCCCATTAAGTCAGACTTAACTTCAGCAACAAAAGAAGACTCTAACACGCCAGCACGGTCGCCGCCGGTTGCAGATGCCCATGCTTTAGCAATGGCTAAGCCTTCGCCTTTGGCATCGTTTACTGGGTGTACGGCAATCAGGGTAGGAACACCAAAGCCACGCTTATATTCTTCACGTACTTCAGTACCTGGGCACTTAGGCGCAACCATCACTACGGTAATGTCTTTACGAATTTCCATGCCTTCTTCAACAATGTTGAAGCCATGAGAGTAACCTAAAGCCGCGCCTTCTTTCATTAACGGCATAACAGCGTTAACGGCTGAGGTGTGCTGTTTATCTGGGGTTAGGTTCATTACTAAGTCGGCCGTTGGGATCAACTCTTTGTAAGTACCTACTTTAAAGCCATTTTCAGTGGCTTGCTTGAATGACGCACGTTGCTCAGCAATGGCTTCGTCACGCAATGCATAAGCAACATCTAGGCCTGAATCACGCATGTTCAAACCTTGGTTTAAACCCTGTGCGCCACAACCGACAATAACCACTTTTTTACCTTTTAGGTAATTACAGCCATCGGTAAACTCGTTGCGGTTCATAAAACGACACTTGCCCAGCTGGTCTAGCTGCTCGCGCAAAGTCAGGGTATTAAAGTAATTGTTAGCCATGAATGATCTTCCTATTAATCCATTTAATTTCAATTCCTGCACCGCTTAGCCTGTGGCTTGCGATGACGACCCAGTTACTATACCTCAAGCGTGTCATTGCTTAAAATGATATATTCGAAATAGAGTGTTGCAATTTATGCAACGATAAGAGCTGCGCCAAGCGTCTGGTGCCCAGCACCTAGCTAAAATAAGACACCGCTTTGGTTTTCTTTGGGCTGGGCGCTTAGCGCTTGGTGCTATATGTTAAGGAGCTGTCGTGGACTTTCGTCATCTGGAACTATTTGTACACCTAAGCCAAAGCTTACACTTTGGTCATACTGCCGATGCCATGGCGGTGAGTCCCTCTACCTTAAGTCGCGCCATTCAACGCCTAGAGCAAGATACCGGCTGCGAGCTATTGGTGCGTGATAACCGCACTGTGGTACTCACACCGGCGGGAGCGCGCTTGCAGTTATTTGCACAAAGTTGGTTAAGTGACTGGCAACACCTTAAGCAAGAGCTCAAGCACGGCGATAATAACTTGCAAGGTCGATTGCGTGTCTATTGCTCTGTAACCGCCAGCTACTTTTTACTGCCAGGCATTTTAGAGCGTTTTCGCAGTCGTTATCCCAGACTAGAAATTCGCTTAGAAACCGGCGATCCGGCGTTAGCTATCGAAAAAATATTAAGTGATGAAAGTGAACTGGCCATTGCCGCCCGCCCCGATGCTCTGCCTGCTAAGGTACACTTTATTAATTTACAAACCGTGCCCATGGTGTTTATTGCTCCGACAATTGCCGGTCCAGTTAGCGAGCTCTTAGAGCAACGCCCACTGGATTGGCGTACTTTACCGGTCATTTTATCGGAGCAAGGAGTGGCGAGAAAACGTGCTAATCAGTGGTTTAAAGGCAGGAGCATTAGCCCCAACATTTATGCCGAGGTGGCCGGTAACGAAGCCATTATCGGCATGGTCGCACTCGGCTTTGGTATTGGTGTAGTGCCTAAAGCTGTAATTGATCACAGCCCAATGGGCGATAAAGTGCGGGTGTTATCCCCCACGCCCGCCCTGAAATCAATTGAGGTAGGGGTATGTTTATTGAAAAAGCGCTTAGACGACCCGCTTATTCAAGCCTTCCAACAAACCGCATTAGAACCGGTTTAGACAAAGCCATCATAAAAAGCTGAAACCATTTTTGCCACGGAATACACAGAAAGACACGGAAGAGGCAAATATCGCAAAAAACAAATTTATGTTATTAATTCTAGCCCAAAGGATTTTCGCTTTTGATCCCATCTTAATTTTTCTGTGGATTCCGTGTATTCCGTGGCGAAGAAATCTTTAGTCTTTTGCTGATCGCTTACGGCTTGTACCTGAAAGGCTGACGCCATGGGTCATTTAAGGCTAGAATGCCACTATAGCCTAAGGAGACAATCATGTTAGACCCTAAAAAATTAGAAGACATTACAAAACAGATCCAAAACAGCCTACCTAACGGTATTAAAAATATGGGTGAAGAGGCAGAAAAGCGCATTCGCACCGTATTACAGGCGCAATTGGGCAAGCTAGATATGGTGACGCGAGAAGAGTTTGATGTGCAAACCAAAGTATTACTGCGCACCCGTGAAAAACTCAATGAGATGGAAGCCACCTTGGCAAAACTAGAGCAACAGCTTAATGGCGACACTCACGCTAAATTAGAACAGCCACGGGATTATGATCAGTAATTCATCTTGGGTATTAGCCAAGCAAGTGCAACAGGCATGTTTGCAAACAGCACTTGCCGCCTATGAAGAAGGCGGTTTATTAGGCTTATGTCAGCAAGGACGTTTTGAGCTGGCGATGGATGCCATTGCGGCTCTCGATGTAACCTCGCTCACTCAACTACCGCCTTCTGGTGAAGAGCAGATATAAAAATAGGGAAGCAAGCTTCCCTATTTTTATTGTGCTACTGCTTATCGTGCGGTCTAGACTGAATTAAATAAACTCGTACGCATCACCAAATAACTGCTCTTGCACTATGCCCTGCTCTTTAAAGGCTTCACGAGCCACGCCCGCCATTTCAAACCGGCCAGCAATGTAAACGTCATAATCAGACAAGCTCACAAAATCTTCCATAATGGCCTCATGCACTAAGCCAGTACGCCCTTGCCAGTCGTCACCGCCGCTCTGTACCACAGGAATATAGGTCAGCGCTGCATGCTGCTCAGCCCAAGCTTTCATTTCTTGATCAGCATATAAATGCTCGGCATGGCGCACCCCCCAATATAGAAATATTGGTTGCTTTAAGTCATCGGCAATCAGCTGCTTTAAAATAGAGCGGGTATAAGCAAAGCCGGTGCCACCTGCCATTAAAATAACCGGGCGATGAGCATCTTCACGTAAGTGTGCTTTACCGGCGGGCAGCTGTACTTCAATTTCTCCAAGATCCTGCATACGCTTTAATACCTGCATGGCATAGGTATTATCGGGCGTTGCCCCTATGTGCAACTCAACAATACCTTCATCATTCATGGTGTTGGCAATAGAAAAGGGGCGCTTGTCGTCGTCTGCCATTACGACCAATAAATATTGTCCTGGTAGAAAGTCCACCGGTACTTCTGGCTTTAATCGTACATACCACAAGGTATCGGCCATTTCTTCGAGGGCTTGCACACTACATGTTACGTTCTGCATGACTATCCTTTGAGTTTATTCTGTTGAGTGCTCATATAAAATTTGCTGTTCTATTAGCCTAACCTGTATTCAAGTTAGAGTTAACTCCCCTAACGCGGGAATGACTTCTTATTCTGGGGGGGATAAAATACCAAGTTGCTCCCATAAATCATCGACTTTAGCGATCACCTCATCAGGCATCACTATGGGTGTGCCCCACTCTCTGTCAGTCTCACCTGGCCACTTATTCGTCGCGTCCATGCCCATTTTAGAACCCAGACCCGACACCGGTGACGCAAAGTCTAAATAATCAATAGGGGTATGCTCGATTAAAGTGGTGTCGCGGGCCGGGTCCATACGGGTAGTAATAGCCCAAATCACATCATTCCAATCGCGAGCATTAATGTCGTCGTCACACACAATCACAAACTTGGTGTACATAAACTGACGTAAATATGACCACACTCCCAGCATGACCCGTTTGGCATGACCTGGATACTGCTTCTTAATGGTCACAACAGCCATCCGATAGGAACACCCTTCGGGCGGCAAGTAAAAATCGACAATTTCCGGAAACTGCTTTTGCAAAATAGGGACAAAGACTTCATTAAGAGCCACCCCTAAAATTGCCGGTTCATCTGGTGGTCGCCCGGTATAAGTTGAATGATAAATTGCATCTTGGCGGCGAGTAATACGCTCAACGGTGAAAACCGGAAACTCATCAATCTCGTTGTAATAGCCAGTATGATCACCATAAGGACCTTCAGGTGCCATATCATCAGGGTATATATAGCCCTCTAATACAATTTCGGCGCTAGCGGGCACTTCTAAATCGCTGCCAATGCATTGCACCACTTCAGTGCGACTGCCTCGCAATAACCCCGCAAAAGCATACTCCGATAAGGTGTCTGGCACCGGTGTAACCGCACCTAATATGGTAGCAGGATCGGCCCCTAAGGCCACGGCGACTGGATAAGGTTTACCGGGGTTTGCTTGCTGCCACTCACGAAAATCGAGAGCCCCCCCTCTGTGGCTCAGCCAGCGCATAATGACTTTATTTTTACCCAATAACTGTTGGCGATAAATACCTAGGTTTTGTCGCTTTTTATGCGGCCCTCGGGTAATGGTCAAGCCCCAAGTAATTAACGGGGCAGCGTCACCTGGCCAACAATGTTGAATGGGCAATTGGGTAAGATCAACCTGATCGCCTGCTAATACCACTTCCTGACAAGGTGCTTTTTTTAGCCGTTTGGTAGGCATATTTAGCACTTGCTTAAAAATGGGGAGTTTTTCCATCAGCTCTTTTAAGCCTTTTGGCGGCTCTGGCTCTTTTAAATAGGATAACCAGCGTCCTACTTCACGTAACGAGCCCACGTCTTGTTGGCCCATACCCATGGCTACGCGCTTAGGAGTGCCAAACAAGTTTCCTAACACTGGCATATCAAACCCCTTGGGATTTTCAAATAACAGTGCCGGACCACCCGCTTTTAGGGTGCGGTCACAAATTTCGGTCATTTCTAGATAGGGGTCAATTTCATGCTGAATACGCTTGAGTTCGCCCTGAGCTTCAAGTTGCGCAATAAAATCACGCAAGTCCTTATATTTCATAGGTTTATTCCAAGAGCAACGACTAATATATAGAGTATACCCCGTTTAGTCTTAGCTTGTATTGACCAATAAAAAAACCGCGGGCACGCCGCGGTTTTATAAATAAGGGTCTTACTTTTGTTGACGTTTCATGGCATCAAAGAATTCATCATTGGTTTTAGTCATTGCCAATTTATCGATCAAAAACTCTATGCTGTCACTCTCACCCATAGGGTGAACAATTTTCCGTAAGATCCACATTTTTTGCAGCTCATCTGCCGTGGTCAATAACTCTTCACGACGAGTGCCTGAGCGCGTAATGTCGATAGCAGGGTAAATACGCTTCTCGGCAATTTTACGCGAGAGGTGCAGTTCCATATTACCGGTACCCTTAAACTCTTCATAGATAACATCATCCATCTTAGAGCCAGTTTCTACCAGAGCTGTGGCAATAATAGTTAAGCTACCACCCTCTTCTACATTACGGGCAGCACCAAAGAAACGCTTAGGTCGGTGCAGGGCGTTAGCATCCACACCACCGGTTAACACTTTGCCAGACGATGGCACGACTGTGTTGTAAGCTCGTGCTAAACGGGTAATAGAATCAAGTAAAATGATCACGTCTTTTTTATGCTCAACTAAGCGTTTGGCTTTTTCTATCACCATGTCGGCCACTTGTACGTGACGCTGTGCTGGCTCATCAAAGGTAGAAGCAATCACTTCGCCTTTTACCATGCGCTGCATTTCGGTAACTTCTTCAGGGCGCTCATCAATCAGTAGTACAATCAACACACATTCTGGGTGATTGTAGGCAATGCTTTGGGCAATATTTTGCAGCAGCATAGTTTTACCGGCTTTTGGCGGTGCCACAATTAAGCCACGCTGGCCTTTACCAATTGGTGAGGCTAAATCCAATACCCGTGCAGTAATATCTTCTGTTGAACCATTGCCACGTTCCATTTTCATGCGTTCATCAGCATGTAAGGGGGTGAGGTTTTCAAACAGAATTTTACTGCGGGCGTTTTCGGGGCGATCGTAGTTAACTTCGTTAATTTTTAACAGGGCAAAATAACGTTCACCGTCTTTAGGGGGACGAATTTTGCCCGCTAAGGTGTCGCCAGTGCGCAAGTTAAAGCGTCGAATTTGACTCGGCGAGACGTAAATATCATCAGGCCCCGCTAAGTACGAAGAGTCGGCGCTACGTAAGAAGCCAAAGCCATCTTGTAATATCTCCAGCACACCGTTGCCGAAAATATCCGCACCACCTTTAGCATGAGCCTTAAGGATAGCGAAAATAATGTCTTGTTTACGTAAACGAGCGAGGTTTTCCAAGCCCATTTTTTCTCCAAGCTTAACCAGCTCAGAAACAGGGGTATTCTTAAGTTCAGTAAGATTCATAGTGGTGGGTTTCTATCAACCAGGATATGTAAAATAGGAGGAAAAAGTCTGCTGGAGTTGAGACTTAAAATTGCAGGGCCACTAAATTGGCACAAATGTAGGTTAGCAAACGATCAATAAACTAGCACCAAAATCTCATGGCGTCTAGCAAAAACAAAAAGAGGTGCGTTGCGCACCTCTTTTTAACATTACAAGTTAGCGTCTAAAAACTCTTTTAACTGACTCTTAGACAAGGCACCTACTTTAGTTGCCGCTACTTCACCGTTTTTAAACAGTAACAAAGTAGGAATGCCACGAATACCAAACTTAGGCGGTGTTTCAGCATTTTCATCAATGTTCAGCTTGCCCACAGTCACTTTGCCTGCGTATTCATCAGCAACTTCAGCCAGAATAGGCGCGATCATTTTACAAGGACCACACCACTCAGCCCAAAAATCAACCAATACAGGGGCGCTTGCTTTAACCACGTCAGCTTCGAAGCTGGCATCGGTCAGCTGAATAATTTTATCACTCATCTCCAACTCCAATCCGTTGTTTTCTGTCTCAACACGCACGTTGAGGTAATTTAGTTGCCCTATTTCAAATGATCCTGTTTATTATTGCAAGCCTAACCTGATATTCTGAACGTTATGAGCAAAACACACCTAACTAATACAAAATTTGCCGAACTGGGTTTACAACCTCAAGTTGTTGCCGGTTTGAACGCAAAAAACTTTCATAACTGCACGCCGATACAAGCGTTGTCGTTACCCCATTTAATTGCTGGCAAAGATATCGCAGGACAAGCCCAAACGGGTACCGGCAAAACCATTGCTTTTTTAGCTGCCACTTTTAATTACCTATTAACCACTCCGGCCCCTGAACACCGAAAACGAAACCAACCCAGAGCCATTATTATGGCCCCCACCCGCGAACTGGCAGTACAAATTTATAAGGATGCAGACACCATCAGTGCCAGCACGGGCCTAAAGTTAGGCTTAGCTTATGGCGGTGAAGGTTACGAAGAACAAACTGCCGTATTAGACGCCGGCGTCGATATTTTAATCGGCACTACAGGCCGCATTATCGACTTCTTAAAGAAACAAGTCATCGACATGGGCGCCATTCAAGTAGTGGTGTTAGATGAAGCCGATCGCATGTTTGATTTAGGCTTTATTAAGGATATTCGCTTCTTATTTCGCCGCATGCCGCCGGCTCCTCAACGCATTAATATGCTATTTTCTGCCACGTTATCACTGCGAGTGCAAGAGCTAGCTTATGAGCATATGAATAGCCCAGAGCACGTTGAGGTTGAGCCTGAGCAAAAAACTGGCGTTAGTATCAAAGAAGAGCTGTTCTATCCCGCCCAAGAAGACAAACTCTTGCTACTGCTCACCTTGATGGAAAATGAGTGGCCAGACAAAGCCATTGTGTTTGCTAACACCAAACATAGCTGCGAAAAAGTACATGCTTGGCTTGCAGCAGACGGCCATCGTGTGGGTCTGTTAACCGGTGATGTTCCCCAACGTAAACGCAGCGCCATTTTAGATGATTTTACCCAAGGAACGCTGGATATTTTAGTGGCCACCGATGTGGCAGCCCGCGGCTTGCATATTCCTGATGTCAGCCACGTATTTAACTACGACTTACCTGATGATGCCGAAGACTATGTACACCGCATTGGCCGTACTGGTAGGGCGGGTTCGAGCGGCTGCTCCATTAGTTTTGCCTGTGAGCAATACGTGTTTAACCTACCAGCAATAGAAGCCTATATTGAGCACTCGATTGCGGTGAGTAATTACGACCGTAATAGCTTATTAGACGATGTCACGCCGCCACAACGTATTCATCATCACAGAGCGCACAGCCACCGTAAACCCGGCGGGCAGAGTCGTTCAGGAACAGCCTACCGTCGGCGTTCATAAAGTTAACGGAGCAACACATGAATAATGCCGCCCTCTATGCTGCTATCGATTTGGGCTCAAACAGCTTTCATATGCTGGTGGTAGACGAGGTGGCGGGAGCCTGCCGCACCTTGGCTAAAGTAAAGCGTAAAGTGCGGTTAGCCGCCGGTTTACAAGCTGACGGCAACCTAGATGATGCCTCATTGCAACGCGCTTGGGATTGCCTACAACTGTTCGCGGAACAACTGCAAGATGTTCCTGCTAACCATATTCGCATTGTGGGCACAGCCACCTTACGCCTTGCCCGCAATATTGATGTGTTTTTAGCTAAAGCCGAGACTATTCTAGGTCACCCAGTGCGCATTATTACTGGAGAGCAAGAGGCAGCCCTTATTTATGAAGGAGTAGCTTGGACTTCATCTGGCACTGGCCAGCGGCTAGTGATCGATATTGGTGGAGCCAGTACTGAGTTAGTAGTGGGCAACGGTGTTTCTGCTCAACTATTAAATAGCCTGAACATGGGCTGTGTTACTTGGCTATCGCACTACTTTGCCGATAATTTACTTAACGAGGTTAACTTTGAACGCGCCATAGTCGCAGCACGCCAGATATTAATGCCCGTGGCCTCAGCTTACCTCGCGTTAGGCTGGCAAACTTGTATTGGCGCCTCTGGCACCATACAAGCCATTCAAGAGATCATGATAAGCCAAGGGAAAGATGAACAAATCACCCTCAACAAACTGCAACAACTTAAACAAGAAGCCATTGCTTGCAAGCATATCAACCACCTTACTCTGCCAGGATTAACTGCCGAGCGCAGCCAGGTATTTCCATCAGGGTTAGCGATTTTAATTGCGTTATTTGATTTGCTCGCCATCGACGATATGGTGCTGGCTGGTGGCGCCCTACGTGAGGGGCTCATGTATGGCATGCTATTAGGTGAGCACCAAGAATGTGATGCCCGCGAGCGCACAGCAAACAGCCTCATTGAACGCTATCAATTAGATAGAGAGCAAGCTGAGCGAGTGCGCAACACCGCACTTAACGCCTTAGACCAAGTGGCTGATAGTTACGCTTTAGATACCAGCGCAAAGCCAATGTTGACTTGGTCTGCTGTATTGTATGAGTTAGGGCTGTGTATCGAATATAAAAAGGCGCCTGAACATGCCGCCTACATTATTCACCATATCGACTTACCAGGCTTTACTAGCCCACAACAACAGTTATTGGGAGCCTTGTTGTTGAATCAGCGAGACGGCTTTCAACTTGAGTCACTTACCACACAAAGTGCTATTGCCTGCGAGCAGGCTATTTTATTAGCACGATTATTACGCTTAGCCATTATTCTATGTCTACGCCGGACCCGAGGTACAGTACCTAACTTTCAGCTCACCGCGCAAGACAAGCAACTGACGCTGACACTTCCCCGCCATTGGTGCCAGGCTCATCACTTGCGCGCCTGTGAGTTACAACAAGAAGCCCAACGCCAAACCGAGCTCGGCTGGCCGTTAGTGATTGAAGAGCGTGAAGGGTGAAGGGTAAGATAACAATCAGAACTTAAAGACTTTCTCGCCACGGAATACACAGAAAACCACAGAAGTAAAAAATAAAAAGTATAATCCCGTATATTGTCCGTGTTCTTCCGTGTATTCCGTGGCAAAAGAGTTTTATGTTGAAAAAGGCGCCTCTCGGCGCCTTCTTTATTGCTAATAACCGCAGATTATTACTTCTGATCGCCGTATTTAGCCAGTTGTTCTTCTTTCAGCCAAATGGCTACTCGTTTGGCGAAGTAAGTCAAAATGCCATCGGCGCCAGCACGCTTAAAGCACAGCAACGACTCCATTACCGTCTCACGCTCTTTTAACCAGCCATTTTGAAAGGCCGCCATGTGCATGGCGTACTCGCCACTAACCTGATAAGCAAAGGTAGGCACCCCAAACTGATCTTTTACTCGGCGCACCACATCTAAATACGGCATACCCGGCTTAACCATCACGCTATCAGCACCCTCTTCAATATCAAAGGCCACCTCTTGCAGGGCTTCATCACTGTTGGCCGAGTCCATTTGATAAGTGGCTTTATTCGCGCCTTTCAAGTTGGCCGCAGAGCCAACCGCATCACGGAAAGGACCATAATAGTTAGAAGCATACTTGGCAGAATAAGCCATAATTTGCGTATTAATAAAGCCCGCCTCTTCAAGCGCTTCACGAATCGCACCGATACGGCCATCCATCATATCTGACGGTGCCACTATGTCGGCGCCTGCTTGGGCATGGCTTAGCGCCTGTTTCACTAATACTTCAGTGGTAATGTCATTCAGCACATAACCATCGTCATCTAAAATACCGTCTTGGCCGTGCACTGTAAAAGGATCTAGGGCCACATCAGTCATGACTCCTAGCTCAGGAAAGTTTTCCTTGAGGGCGCGCACCGCTTCTTGTGCTAACCCTTCAGAGTTATAAGCCTCTTCTGCCATTAAGGTTTTTTGGCTAGCATCAACCACTGGGAATAAAGCTATTAACGGTACCCCAAGCTTTACCAGCTCAGCGGCCTCTTCCAGTAGTAAATCAATGGATAAACGTTCGACTCCAGGCATAGACTCAACAGCCTGACGGCGCCCCACCCCAGGTAATACAAACACCGGATAAATAAGGTCATCCACAGTGAGCTTGTGTTCGCGTACCAGACGGCGGCTAAAGTCGTGTTTACGAGTACGACGTAGACGGCGTGAATGAAAACCACCAAATATTTGTTGAGTCATAGCTACTCCAAATTGAGTTCTAAATCGTTGCTAAATACAAAAAAAAGCGCGACTGGTCGCGGTTGTTTCAGCAATTAGTTGATCGGGATTATCGCCCCGACAGGCGGCAATACGCTGTGCAATGTGCGGTAAATAAGCAGGCTCATTACGGCGGCTTTTGGGCTTAGTGATGAGATCACGAGGGAGCAGATACGGACTGTCTGTTTCTATCATTAAACGATTTGCAGGGATCAGCGAGACCAGTTTCTGCAACGTTTGTCCGCGGCGCTCGTCGCAAATCCAGCCGGTAATGCCAATATGTAAATCAAGCGCTAAGCAGTCTTGTAGCTCAGCTTCACTACCCGTAAAGCAATGTAATACCGCGGCCGGTACTTTAGAGCGCCACGGTATAAGAATGTCCATAAAGCGTTGATGGGCATCACGGCAATGCATAAATACCGGCAATTGTAGTTCAGCCGCTAGTGCAAGTTGCGCTTCAAAAGCGGCCTCTTGTTGAGGGCGCGGCGAAAAATCGCGGTTGAAATCAAGTCCGCACTCACCAATGGCCACCACCTCTGGACGCAAAGCAAGCTCTCGTAACTCTGTTAAGGCCTGCTCAGTAAAGGTAGTGGCATCATGAGGGTGTATACCGGCTGTGGCATAGCAAAAGTCGGGCTCAGTGCTGGCATAATCCGCCACCGCTTGGCTTTCAGCCAAATTGGTGCCGGTTAAAATTAAGCCTGTTACGCCAGCAGTCTTTGCTCGCACTATCGCTTGATCTCGATCATGGTCAAACTGACTATTAGTAAGATTAACGCCAATATCAATCATGAAAGATCCTGCTCTGCTTCGTCATCATCGTCTGCTGTGCGAGTATAAAAACGGGCAAAAAACACTCCGACTTCAAACAGTAGCCACATGGGAATAGCCAATAATGTTTGAGAAATAATATCCGGCGGCGTTAACAACATCCCCACCACAAACACCACCACAATAACGTAAGCGCGTTTACTGGCTAAATCTTTAGGGGTAGTAACCCCCGTCCAGCATAATAAAATGGTGGCAATAGGAATTTCAAAGGCAATACCGAAGGCAACAAACAAGCCCAATACAAAATCGAGGTAGCTGGCAATGTCAGTGGCAATAGTGACACCTTCTGGCGCCATCTTGGTAAAAAAAGCAAAAGCCAATGGGAATACCACAAAATACGCAAACGCCGCTCCTGCATAAAATAGGAGTGCACTAGAAAAAACCAGTGGCGAAATTAGCTTCTTTTCGTGTTTATATAAACCGGGAGCAATAAATGCCCACACTTGATATAAGACATAAGGAATCGCTAAAAAAAGCGATACAATTAACGTCAGTTTCATGGGCGTTAAAAACGGGGTTGCCACCCCCGTTGCAATCATGCTGGTCCCTTCTGGCAACTGACGTAGCAAAGGCTCGGCTAGTATGCTGTAAATGTCATTAGCAAAGTATACTAACGCCAAAAATACCAGCAAAATAGCCGCAAATGCGCGCAATAAACGACTGCGCAGCTCCACTAAATGACTGATTAGCGGCTGATGTGGTTTGTTCATTTAAGACTTATCCTGCGGACCGGTAGGTGAAGATGTTTGCTTGTTTGCTTCTGTGTTGGCCGCCTTTTTTTCATAAGGGCGGGTCACAGAGTCAGCGGCGTCTTTTAGCTGATCCATAGACTCTTGTAACTCGGGGCTCAACTTTTTCATATCAAGCTGCTCGGCTTTTTTTAAGTCTTGATGCAATTCATCTAGCCGCAATTCCTGAGCAAGCTCAGTTTTCACCGCATTGGCTGTACTTTTTACCGTTTTAAAAAATCGAGAGACGGTTCTGATCGCGACTGGTAGGCGCTCTGGCCCTAAGACCAATAGTCCAATCACAGCGATCACCACAAGCTCCCAGAAACCGATATCAAACATGGCTACACTCGATCATTATCTTTGGTTTTTTCCTGACTTTCAGGTTTAATTGTCTCTGATTCTGTTTTATTTTCAGATAAAGATTCTTGTTGAAAGTCAGCATCTTGCTGCTCTTTTTCGCCATCTTTATCATCATCGCTCATGGCTTTTTTAAAGCCTTTTACTGCCGATCCTAAGTCGCCGCCAAGGCCGCGGAGCTTTTTAGTGCCAAACAAGAGTACAACAATTAATACTACAATAAGTAGCTGCCAAACACTGATTCCACCCATGATCGTTTCTTCCTCTGCAATAATATAAAACGGTATAATATCTTAGCTTAATGATACTACCTTGATGTTAGATCAAATTAATATGCAATTTTTTTCCAACCTAGCAACCATACAACCAAAGTGATAACCAAACCAGACATGGCTAACTCGGTTTTATCCATACCCAGTAATAGCGTACTGGCTAACAACAATGACGCGCCAATAGCCAATAAAAAACGACCTTTACCTTGACGCTTATTCTGCAGCGCAAAGGCTTGATACAACCCCTGTACTTGGCTCTGCTGCATCTTAGCTTGGCGCAAAGCGTCATAAACTAACTCAGGTAACTCAGGTAATTTTTCTGCCCAATATGGCGCTTTTTCTTTTACCGCATTGACTACGGCTTTGTATCCAACTTGGTGTTGCATCCATTCTTCTAAAAACGGCTTGGCTGTTTGCCACAAATCTAACTGCGGATAAAGCTGGCGACCTACGCCTTCTACATAGAGCAAGGTTTTTTGTAATAACACCAGTTGTGGCTGTACCGCCATATTAAAGCGGCGTGCGGTGCTAAATAGGTTGAGTAATACATGGCCAAAAGAAATTTCGGACAGTGGCTTTTCGAATATCGGCTCTAATACGGTACGAATTGCCGACTCAAATTCTTCTATCTTAGTATCAGCAGGAACCCAGCCAGACTCCACATGCAGCTCGGCAACCTTACGATAATCACGATTAAAGAAAGCCAAAAAGTTTTCAGCCAAATAGCGCTTATCATCTTTATTTAGAGTCCCCACAATCCCGCAATCTATGCCAATCCACTGCGGATCTTCTGGGTGTTCATACGAAACAAAAATATTCCCCGGATGCATGTCAGCATGAAAAAAGCTGTCGCGAAATACTTGAGTGAAAAAGACTTCTACTCCGCGCTCAGCTAACAGTTTCATGTTGGTGCCATTCGCCTCTAATGCAGCAATATCCGACACCGGTATACCATAGATACGCTCCATAACGAGTACGTCTTCTTGGCAATAGCTGGAGTATATCTCTGGCACATACAAGGTAGCCGAACCTTCAAAGTTACGGCGTAGCTGAATAGCATTAGCAGCCTCGCGTAATAAATTCAGCTCATCAAACAGTGTTTTACGGTACTCTTCAACCACTTCTACCGGACGAAAACGGCTACTGCGCTCTGGTACTAATCGCGCCACCAAGCCGGCTACCGATCCCATTAAACTCACATCAGCATCTATAACTTTATAAATACTAGGCCTAATAACCTTTATTACCACTTCTTCACCTGTGTGCAAACGTGCTGTATGCACTTGGGCGATAGAAGCCGAGGCGAGTGGCTTTTCGTCAAAGTTATCAAATAGCTCATGAATAGGTGCGCCTAAGCTGGCTTCTATTTGCTCTCGCGCTAAGCGACCATCAAAAGGCGGCACCCTATCTTGTAACATTGCCAGTTCTTCAGCAATATCGGGAGGTAATAAGTCGCGGCGCGTAGAGAGCATCTGTCCAAACTTAATAAATACCGGCCCTAACGCTTCACAAGCTAAGCGAATTCGCTCACCGCGGGATAAATTAGGGTGGCGATTTTTCAGCCAAAACAGGCTTTTTCTGGCAATGCGCGCCGGCCATATCTGTAATCGAGCCGGAATGAGTTCGTCCAATCCATAGTCGAACAAAGTTTTTCCAATCTGATAGAGTCGAACTAACTCACGCAACTTCTTCATGAATGCCTAACCTTATCTATTAGTGTCGCTAAGCGAACTTCCAGCTGCGACGCCTTATTATGTAGCTCAGATACATCATCATTAAAATCAGCAAGCTCTAACGCCCCTACTGCAAGGCGTACCTCTTCGACTGCATAATCACCGAGTTGCTTGCGTAAACTAATCGTCCTGTGCATGAATGCCGTCTTTAACTCGCCTCCATGACGACACAATAGGTGCGCAACAATGTCTCCAGTATAAGAGGACAGCCAAGCTTCAATATCTACGCTAGGATCTTTCAATAAAGCAGAAAAGTCTTGCCAAGGCGTAGGGTCACCCTGCAGATCAATGCGCCCATCACGGATATATTGCATCAACAGGCTCTTATCTTTTAGCAAGCCCAGTGCATTGAGTGACAAACTCAGATGACTATCCGCAACCCCTTCATACTCTTGTAATAGCAAAAGCTTGTCATCAGAAAAAACTAAATAAAGACTAATTAAATCGGTCACCGTTAGCTGTAATACTTTGCCTTGTAAAGGCGCCATTTGCTTTAATCGCTCACCATCTTGGTGAATAAAGCGATTAAAGACCGTCTCAAGGGTGCCATTAACTAAGGGGGGTAACAGTGCTTTCATCAAAATTTAAATCCGCGGTGCAGTGCCACCACGCCATCGGTGAGGTTGAAATACTCGACACTCTCTAAACCTGCCTCTTCCATCATGCCTTTTAACGTTTCTTGATCAGGGTGCATGCGAATCGACTCAGCTAAATACTGATAACTGTCACTGTCTTTAGCGACTAGGCTGCCCACTTTAGGCAAGACATTAAATGAATAAAAATCGTAGAGTTTATTCATTACTTCATGCTGTGGCTTAGAGAACTCTAGTACCAATAAGCGACCGCCTGGTTTAAGTACTCGCTGCATAGAAGCCAGTGCCTTATCTTTATTGGTCACGTTGCGTAAGCCAAAAGCAATGGTAATTAAATCAAAGTGGTTATCAGGAAAGGGTAAGGCTTCTGCATTCGCTTGCACATAAGAAATATTACTGCCTAAGCCTTTATTTCTTAATTTATCACGACCGACTTTCAGCATAGAGTCATTAATATCGGCCAAGACAACCTGTCCTGTTTCGCCCACAATACGTGAAAACTTCGCGGTTAAATCGCCAGTTCCACCGGCCAAGTCCAGCACTTTCTGGCCTTTACGAACACCGGAGCAATCAATGGTAAAGCGCTTCCATAGCCGATGGACACCAAATGACATTAGATCATTCATCAGATCATATTTTGCTGCAACTGAATGAAATACGCCGGCAACCATCTGCTCTTTCTCGTTGGCTTCTATGGTTTTATAACCAAAGTGAGTAGTCGACTTATCTTGTTCTGACATGCTGGGGGCACCTATAAAGTCAAAGTAAGTGAGTGTACTGCAAATATGCGGCCTAGACTAACGAGACGCCAATATGCTGGACGTTAACTGCATGCCTAAGTAGGTCACCATGATACAACAAACTACATTGAGGCACACATTCAACATCGCCTTAAGCCATTGACCTTGCTCAAGGAGTAGTAAACTATCGAGTGAAAAAGATGAAAAGGTGGTCAATGCCCCTAGTGTGCCGACCATGAGGAAGGGTCGCCAGCTTGTCGCATTTAATACCTGCTGCTGCACTAATACAAAAGCAGCCCCCATAATCAAGGAGCCCAGTATATTGACAGTCAGTGTGCCGTAAGGAAAAGTACGGCCCAGTGCTCGCGCCATGACATCGGTAATAGCAAAGCGTAATACGGCGCCTAGGGCACCACCTAGCGCAATAATTAACAAGTTATACATCTGTTAAACCAAGTAATAAATACGTATCAATATTTTGCTTAGTTTACGCTTAGCAAAGGAGAATGCCTAATGACATCAAAGGCAAAGCAGGAAGCAACGGCTATCTTGAAGGAGGGGTAATTAGCAGGGACTGCGCCCTGCTAATAACAAGCTCTAGGCTAAGCGCTCACGCTTAGCTTGTACCGACTCACCTGCTACACCAAAGTCTTGGGTAGCAATGTCTTGCAACAAAATACGTACAGTTTCAGGTTTGACATCTAATGCTTTTACACAAGCATCTGTCACTTCTTTAATTAACGCTTCTTTTTGCTCTTTGCTACGACCTTCAATTAACGCAATATTAAGAATCGGCATACAGGTTTCCCTTTAGTATAAGAATGAGCAGTCATTACAGTAAAAATTGTGAGCTGAGTCAAATTAAAACAATATTGCACCGCTCTAAGCAGTGCAATATATAAGGTCAGCGTCAATAGCGGCATGGTGCACCAAGGTAGTCGCGCGCTTTAGCCGCGAAATGGCGCGCAGCGCCATCCCATGCACGAGATCCACCCGTGGCGGTGGTGTGTGTTTGATACAACAAACAATAAAAAAAGCCCGATACATGAGTATCGGGCTTTATCTTGGTCGAATAAATTCGACCCTACTAATTGGGTGCCTGGCAGTGACCTACTTTCACATGGCAGCTGCCACACTATCATCG
>NZ_JBQDEX010000002.1:0-54247 GCF_052084945.1 Oceanisphaera sp. | reverse complement strand
AGCTTCCTCTATGGTTATCTATAAATGTGTAAAATAATCCCTAATCCCTAATCCCCTGCAACCACAAAAGCAGTTGCTCTGCTGGCATAGGGCGAGCGCGTAAGTAGCCCTGATAAGAGGGACAATTGAGCTCGTTAAGGGTGGCCAGTTGTTGTGTGGTTTCAATACCTTCGGCGACCACATCCATATTAAGGGTACGGGCTAAGTCCAGCAAGCAGGCAATAATGGCCTTATCTTGTGGTCGCTTATCAATATATTGCACAAACGAACGATCCAGCTTGAGTTCATCTGCGGGCAGCTCACGTAAATAGGCAAACGATGAATAGCCTGTGCCAAAGTCATCAATGGAGATCTTAATACCCAAGGCTTTAATTTGTGCCATACGGCTGCGACTATCGGTGAGGTTTTCCAGAAACACCCCCTCTGTCACCTCTAAAATTAAGCGGTGACGGCAGCTGGGGTATTGCTGTAACAGTTGTGATAACTGAGTAAGAAACTGAGGGCTGTGAAACTGTCGCGCGCTAATATTGACCGATAAACAACCCACATCAATAGCTGCTTCGTGCCAACGTTGAAAGTGGGCACAGGCAGTGTTTAGCACCCAAGCGCCAATGTCACAAATTAATGATGTTTCTTCAGCAATAGGAATAAATATACTGGGTGATATGGAATTTTTTCCCTCAGGTTGCCAGCGCAACAGGGCTTCTACTCCCACGGGCTGGTTGTCACTTACCCTTTGTTGAGGCTGAAAATGCAGTGAAAACTCTTGATTGGTCAGCGCTTGTTGTAAGTCATTAGAAATTTGTAACCTTTCTTGTATTTCATCGGCCATTTCCTGGCTAAAAAACACATGGCTACCAGGTGCAACTTGTTTGGCAATGTGGTTGGCGGTGTCAGCTTGGCGCAGGTACTCATCATGTGCAAATTGGGTGTTAGGAAATAAGCTAATGCCGATGCTGGCGCTTAAATGCAGGCGTAATTTATTTTGCTCAAAGGGTAATGAAAACTGCTCTAGCAAGCCGTGGGCTATTTGTTCGGCGCGGGTTTTAGCACTGGTATAGCCGTGGCCTAACCCAGGCACTAATAATACAAACTCGTCACTGGCAATGCGCGCCAAACTTGCCCCATCAATATGGGTAATAAAGAGGTTTAACCGCTCAGCCACTTGGATCAGCAGCTGATCGCCAATGGCATAGCCAAGCGAGTCGTTAATATTTTTAAAATCATCTAAGTCCAGTAAAAGCAGGGCGCCTCGGCTGGCATCACTTTCTGCTTGTGCCACCGTGAGATTGATATGCTTTACCATATAACGGCGGTTATGTAATCCGGTTAACTCATCAAAGTAGGCCATTTTTTCGATCTGCAAGTTCGCTGCTTTATGAGCAGACAGATCTTCTAAGGCACAAATATGATGAATAACACCTAATTTATCTTTTACTTGTGAGAGGTGTACGTTAACAGGCAAAGACTCACCATTATTACGCAATAAAGTTTGCTCTCCTTGCCAGCGTTGGTGCTGAGCCAAGCTCTCGGTAATATGCTCTGTGCTGGCATGTTCGTCATCGTCTATGCGTAAACGCAGGGCTGAGCGACCTAATAGGGTGTCAGAGTCATAGCCGCTCATTTGCATAAAAGCGTGATTAACCTGTTGGATACGCATTTGGTGATCAGTAATAAATAAGCTTTCTTGTGTTTCAAAGGCCACCGCGGCTACTTTTAATGCTTCTTGATCTTGGCGGCGTAATAACTCAGCACTCATTCTGTGCGCTAGCTGTTCCAGTAATAACTGTATTTGACTGGCGTCTTGTAGTGGCTGCTTAAACAGTAAGGCAAGTATGCCAATCGGCTGTTGGTCTTGATCGGTAATGGTTAAGCCAATATAGCCTTGCATATTATGTTTTTGCAGTATCACATCGTCGGGAAATAATTCAGACACGCTATGGTGATAAATAAGTATACTTTTTGTTTGTTGCAAACAGCAATAACAGGGGGTGCCGGTTAGGTGATAGCTAAAAGGCGGCTGTAACTCTCCTTGCAGTGCACAAGCCACTGCATGTACCTCTTGTTGCTGGCGCGAGAGCAATCCAACTAAGGCCCCCTCAGCTTGGCATTTGTTAGCAAGCTGCATGCACAGTTGATTAAAGAAGTCTTGGCCTGTGTGGCGCAGCAATAAAGGGGTGAACTGTTCAATATCTATCTTGATATTCTGTTCTGGGATAAGTGGTTTAGTATAAGTAATAAGCTCAGCTAAACGAGCAGCAATAGCGGCCACAAACTGCATATCTGAGGGCGTAACCGGCGCTCTAGTTTGAACATACTCTAAGCTAAGCACCCCCACCAGTTGCTGCTCAATCAGTAAAGGGATATCTAAGCGATGCACAATGCCGTCACCTGCCAAATACGTAAAAGCGCTTAGCAGTGGTTGATGCGCACAGTGGCTATAACTTAAGCCACCTCTTTGTTGTAGGGTGCGTAAATAACGTCGTTGTGCTTTAACAGGCTCAAGATCAAAGGGCAGGCCTTGGCTATAGAGTGGGCGCAATATTTCCTCTGTCGCATAATGGCGCCACAATACAACACGATTTGCCCTTTGTTCTGTCATCAGCAGATCAACTAAGTCGGGTAAACAGGCGGCTAATGAAGGAGAGGTCGTTTGTGCCCAGGTCTGTTGTAGCTGCCATTCACTGATCCCCAGCGTGTCTTGCTGTTGGTGTTGTGCTATGTCAGCACTCACTAACCAATGATTATTTTCAACAGGTGCAAGGTGGCATTGCCAGCGGCGCCCGTGAATCGTAAGCGCAATACTTGCAGGGAGCTGTTTGGCACAAAGCTGCTCTAATTGCTGCCTGTCTACCTCATTAAGTTGACTTAATAACGACAGCTGCGCATCTGGTAGTGAAATAGTATCAGCGGGAGCCGTTGTTAACAGGGTCAAATAGAATTGAGAGTCTAGCCTAAAAAAGCATAAGTGGTGCTGCGGACGGTGTAATGCAGGTAACTGCATATCGATACTATTCCTTTATTGAGCAAACGCTTACTTAGATCTTCTATAGTGAATGCTTAGTGATAAATTGTAAATAATGGCGGCACAATTGTGAGCAGCAAGTCTCATTAAAGAATAAGACCTTGCTAATATAGTGGTGGCTTGTATCATTAGGTAATACTAATGTAAGAGAGCATAAACATGACTATTGTAAATTTTACACCGTGGACGGCCTTAATAGGCGGGGCCTGCATTGGCGCAGGAGCCTTGTTATTAATGTTGGCAGCCGGAAAAACAGCCGGCATTAGCGGCATTGTATCGGGCATTGCGACACAAGCTGATAAGCATTGGCGGCTTGCCTTTGTGCTGGGATTGATATTAGTGCCTGGCGTATTATTTGCCACGCAGCTGGTGGCGGTACCTGAGTTGGCATCAATGTCTGTGGTTAAGTTAGTACTGGCCGGCTTGCTAGTAGGCGTAGGGACTCGCCTAGGCAATGGCTGCACCAGTGGGCATGGTATTTGTGGTATTGGGCGTTTTTCTTGGCGCTCTTTGGTGGCCACTGTGGTGTTTATGGTTGCCGGCATTGCAACGGTGAGTGCATTGGGATGGGGGGCGTAAAAATGTTGGCTATTATTTCATTATTATCGGGTGCGTTATTTGGTTTAGGCATTGCGGTGTCGGGCATGATTAACCCGGCTAAAGTACAAGGCTTTTTGAACCTATTTGGTGAGTGGGATCCCAGTTTAGCACTAGTGATGGGAGCCGCCTTGTTGGTCTTTACCCCCGGTTATTGGCTATGGCGCAAAGCGGGCCGCACTCAATCGCTACTTGGCACTGTAATGCCGAAGGTACCAGCTCCTGTCATTGATAAACGCTTGGTACTAGGCGCGCTTATTTTTGGTATTGGTTGGGGGTTAGTTGGCATCTGCCCCGGCCCTGCATTGGGGTTGTTAGGCAGTTTGCAGTGGCAAGCGGGTGTGTTTGTGTTGGCCATGCTTGGCGGGTTTTGGCTGGTAGGAAAAATACAGCGCTAAGCTAATAAAGATCCAACCCTATTTTGGCCACGAAATACACGGAGAAAAGAGCATCAAAAATGGCACTCGTCAATATTTTCTGTGTATTTCGTGGCGATAAAGTCTTTAATCTTGGGTTTAGCTGCGTGCTAGGCGTTCGGCGCTTGTGCTTCAGTTAAGTAATCCATGACGACTTGATGATGATCTTTGGTTTTAAACTTGTCGAACACGTGGGCCACTGTGCCTGTCTCATCAATTAAAAAACTAATGCGGTGAATACCATCGTATTCTTTACCCATAAACTTCTTCAGCCCCCATACCCCAAAAGCGTCGGCAATGGCATGATCTTCATCAGAGAGTAGCGTGAAGTTAAGCTCATCTTTTTCTTCAAACTTCTTTAAACGGGCGACGGGGTCGGGGCTAACCCCTAATACCACCACATTGTGTTCAGCCAGCTCAGCTTGGCTATCACGTAAACTACAGGCTTGCACTTTACAGCCCGGCGTCATGGCTTTGGGATAGAAATAGACCAACACTTTTTTACCGCTAAAGTCAGTTAAACTAACGGTGTTGCCGTTTTGGTCGAGCAGAGTAAAAGCAGGTGCCGGGCTACCAGCGGGTAAGTATGTCATTGTGAGTCTGTCCATATAAAGAGTGGAAGCGATAAATGATGTTAGCATAAATTGTACCGGCCTCCAGTGGCTCTCTTGTATTCAGCATCAGCCCCCACTAACATACGGTGTTATTTTATTCGACGGTGTCGCTTAGCCTGTGGGTTTGCGGCTTTTTAGTTGATAATAGAAAACACTAGGTGGTAGGGGAACTTATGCTTATCATGGCCATCCAAAATGCCATTCAATCCTCTGATCTCACCAGGTATATCTGTATTTAAAAGCCGCGTTTACCTTGGTGCACCATTAAAAAGGGAACTGTAGGTTGGGGATGCATTCATTAAAGCGGAGTTAAAAGGCGTGGATAAATCGTTGAACACAAAAAAATTAGTTATGGGGCTGCTGGCCGTTAGCGTATTGGCAGGCTGTAGTAACCCTGAAAAACGG
The DNA here is from genome assembly GCF_052084945.1 of Oceanisphaera sp. Taxonomy (NCBI): domain Bacteria; kingdom Pseudomonadati; phylum Pseudomonadota; class Gammaproteobacteria; order Aeromonadales; family Aeromonadaceae; genus Oceanisphaera; species Oceanisphaera sp. Next base: position 49,190 of record NZ_JBQDEX010000002.1, on the reverse strand, counting down.
GCACAAGCTAACCGTGGGTTTGAATATCAGGATGCAACATTAAGAACCACTCCTTTGTTGATTCCCGCAGGCCTTGAAGCACCACACTTTAATAATGAGTATGTGATCCCAGCCGCCGCGCCTACCGGCGACGACGTGGTTGGAAAAGCAGTCGACGTGCGTCCTCCCACTCAGGTGTTGCCCTTGATCCGGGGAACTGAAGTATTAGATAGCGGCAGTGGCTTGTGGTTTTATCAGCAACGTATAGATCAGCCATTAGCCCAAGAGCTAAACCAAGCATTAGCTGACTTTTTTAGTGAGCAAAATACGCAACATAGCCAAACTGAACAAGGGTGGCAGAGCAACGGCCAAGCCATTGGCAGCCCTAAGCAACAGTTTAATTGGACGTTAACGCCCAACAGCGTACGCCGTGCGGTGTCGGTACAAGTTACTATGAATAACGGCAGTGATGCCTTGGCACAAAATATTCAACGAGCAGAAGCGGCCATGCTTAACGCTTTTTCGCTGTCTTATCAACGTGCACTAACTCAACAGCAAAACTTACTAGACCGCAGCCCAATTAAGTTAACACACGACTCAGCACAAGGGCGGTTACTGGTCGCGCAAGGGTATGATAGAAGCTGGAAGCGCTTAATTACCTTGTTACCCAAACTTGGCTTTGAACTCACTAACCGCCAACAGGCACTCGGCTATGTTGATGTGGAGTATGATGGTTTAAGTAAGCGTAAATGGCGTGATTTAGGCGTGGCTAAGCTGGATATTCCTGAACAAAAGTACCGTATTCAGTTGGGTGATTTAGGGGAGCAAACAAGCCTTACGTTAAGTGATAAGAATAAGACGCCAGTATCGGCTGAGCTGCTCAGCCAAGTCGCTACGACTTTTGCGGATGCTTTTCAACGCACCGAACTATTGCGCTAACACAGCATGCTGAATTTGCTTAAGTGAGTACAACACTATCAAGCTCCGTTGTTCGGGGCTTTTTTGTACTTATGCTGCTTACCTTGCCTTTCTCGTAAAATAACTTCCCCCTTACCCCATGGTCGGGCTGATGGCGCGTCGAGGGAGGTGACTCTGTTTCTTCTTTATACTGCATTTAAATAGATCGATTATTTAGTGTGTTTGGTATAATGACATTATGAAACATATTGAGCAGGGATTTATTTTAACCCGCCATAGCCGCGACCGTCAGGGTTTGTGTGAAATAGTCTATTGGCTAATCACCGATCATGGCCCTGTACGCTTAGTACTCAGTGGTGAGCGGCCTTTGTTTATGGTGCCCCACCACCAGCATATTCAAGCCTTGCAACTCCTTTCTCATGCTCATATACCTGTGCAATGGTCTGATCCGGGGTTACAGACCTTGGAGCATCAAGCGGTAGGAGTATTATATTTTGTCACTATAGCAGGACATAAAGCTGCGGCGGATATACTGCGCCGCGAGGGCATTTCGGTATTTGAAGATGATATTCGTCTACATGAGCGATTTTTGCTCAGCCGTTTTATTCGCGGCAGTGTGGCTTTTAAAGGAGAGGCATTATCTGCTCCTGCAAGTGGCGCTTTACCCACAGCCGGCTTTCGTCAATTTAACCAAGCACGATTAAAAGCCGCCGATTACAGCCCTCAATTTCGGGTGCTGTCATTAGATATTGAATGCTCGGGTCAAGGCGAGCTGTATTCCATTGGGTTTTATGGTGATGGGCTGGCGCGAGTATTAATGATAGGCAAGCCAGAGCCAACTGATATCGATATGCAATGGCAGGCTAATGAGCAAGCCTTATTAAAAGCGTTAGTCGATACTCTTAACGATTATGATCCCGATATTATTATTGGTTGGAATGTGGTGGGCTTTGATTTTCGCTTACTGTTACAAAGGGCGGCTTTATATGGCATCAAACTGCGCTTAGGGCGAGCAGGAGAAACGGCATTTTTGCGGGAGTCAGCTTATACGGGACAAGCTTTCATTACCTTACCCGGCAGAGTGGTGATAGATGGCATTGCTGCTCTTAAAACGGCTTGTTATGAGTTTGATAGCTTTAGTTTAGAATCGGTGGCTCAACAGCTACTCGGGCGGGGTAAGCAAACTGAAGATGTTGCCAACCGACTGGCGGCCATTACGCGAGATTTTTATCATAATAAGCCGAAACTTGCCGCCTATAATCTAGCTGATTGCCGTTTAGTGTGGGATATCTTTAGCCACACTCGATTACTGGACTTTTTACAGTTACGCAGCCAACTGACGGGTCTGGAACTGGAACGCATTGGGGGGTCGGTGGCCGCCTTTACCCAAGTGTATTTACCCCACTTACACCGAGCGGGTTTTGTGGCGCCTAACTTGCCCGCAGGAGGAGGTTTAGCAAGCCCTGGCGGTTATGTAATGGACTCACGACCTGGCTTATATCGTCATGTGTTGGTGTTAGACTTTAAAAGTTTGTATCCCGCCATTATTCGCACTTTTAATATAGACCCACTGGGGCTCGCTGTGGGCTTAAACGAAACAGATGCCATTGCTGGATTTCGTGGCGCGCGTTTTTCTCGACATCAGCACTTTCTGCCCGCCATAATTGCGCATTTATGGCAGGCGCGAGATCAGGCAAAGCGTGAGCAAGACGCCCCTCGCTCGCAAGCGATTAAAATATTAATGAACTCTTTTTATGGGGTGCTAGGCTCGGGAGGCTGCCGTTTTTATGATACCCGATTAGCGTCATCTATTACGCTACGTGGTCACGAAATTATGCAGCAAACGGCGCGCTGGATAACTGAACAAGATCATGAGGTGATCTATGGTGATACCGACTCTGTGTTTGTGTTACTTAATGGACAACATAATGAACATAGCGCCAGTACAGAAGGGCGGCGACTCGCAGCGTTAGTCACACAGCACTGGCAAGTCCACCTAAAGCAAACGCAGCAAGTAGAGAGCCAGTTAGAGCTGCAATTTGAGTGTTATTATGCCCGGTTTTTAATGCCGACCATTCGCGGCCAAGAACACGGATCTAAAAAACGTTATGCCGGATTACGTATCACTCAAGGCGATAAACAATTAGTATTTAAAGGCTTAGAAACCGTGCGCTCCGACTGGACGCCTCTAGCAAAGCAGTTTCAAACACAGTTATATCAACTTATATTTGATGATCTTGACCCCAGCGATTTTATACGTGACACCTTAACGCAAACTCTCAAAGGCCAGCGTGACTCAGACTTAGTCTATCGCAAACGACTACGTCGCCCATTAGCACAATACGTAAAATCGCAGCCGCCTCAAGTAAGAGCTGCACGCTTAGCAGATCAGCATAATGCCCGCCTTGGCTTAGCGCTACGTTATCAAAATAAGGGGGAGATCCATTATGTGATCACCGTTAATGGTCCTGAGCCGCTAGAGTATCTGCAATCAATTATTGACTATCAACATTACGTTGACCGCCAAATTAAACCGGTTGCTGATGCGATATTGCCGTTCATAGGGTTAAGTTTTGACGCCATCAGTGGGCAACAGCTTGGACTATTTTGAAAACATTTTGTTGAGGATAAAAGGCTAACAATATTTGGACAATAAGGCCTGAGTCACTGCGTTAGCAGGCTTATGGTCACCCTTCAAATAGCATGAGTATGGCGCCAAGATCGGGTTGCCATTGATGTAGAGTCATGGCCACACATAATCCGCTAATAGCATCGCCTTTAAAGGTAATACCTTCACTTAATAAGCGTTGCCTTTGCTCGATTAAAGCGTGACTGCCTTTGGGTAAACTTAACCGGCCGTTAGCCGCTACCACTCTGTGCCAAGGCAGCTGTTCCGTATCATGCCGGCGTAAGGTGTGACCCACTAATCGGGCACGACCGGGTAAGCCAGCTAAATCAGCAACTTGACCATAACTGACCACGCAGCCATAAGGTATCAATGACACCAGATGTAAAATAGTGCGTGCGTGATCAGTTGCGGTAGGCTTTATCACATCAGTATCCGTTTAAGAGAAAGTACGAGTAAGATCGTTTAGCCCCTGAGATTGCTCAAGTAGCTGTTTACTCGAATCCTCTACCTGTGCAATTTTAGTTAAATTGGCAGAAGAGGTTTCTGAAATATGATGCACGTTATGACTAATTTCTTCAGCAACTAATTGTTGCTGTTCGGCAGCAGAAGAGATTTGTACCGTAATGCCCACAATATGATCAATTTCACTTACCACGCGCTTAAGGCTGTCGCTACCGGCTTGAGTCGTCTGTACACAGTCTTGACTGTGCTCCATGTTGGTTTCCATCATGGTGCGCCATTGTGCAAGAGTCTGTTGAATTTGACTGATACTGCCTTGAATTTGCTGCGTTGCACCATGGGTTCGAGTCGATAAAGCGCGCACCTCATCGGCGACCACCGCAAAACCACGCCCATGTTCACCCGCTCGAGCCGCTTCAATGGCGGCGTTAAGCGCTAACAGGTTTGTTTGATCGGCAATACCTTGAATTTCACCCATTAGCGTGCCAATGCGATCTGACTCTTCGGTTAGCGCTAAGGTCGCCGTGGCGGCTTGTTGAGTATCTTCAGCCAAACTGACAATTTTAATGCGAGTTTGCTCGAGTTGTTGTTGGCTAATATAACATTGCTGCTGTGCCTCTTCGGCATTGGTGGCAGCTTGTTGGGTATTGCGGGTGATTTCATTTGCGGTGGCCGACATTTCATTAATGGCTGCCGCAATTTGGTGGGTATCACTATCTTGCTGGCTTAACTCTACCCGCGCTCCTGTCATGGCTTGCCCCATAGATTGAGACAATTCTTTAAGTGAATCAGTGGCATCATCCACGCGGCCTAGAATAGTGCGGGTACGAGCTTGCCACATTTTAAGGTGATAATCGGCAATAGAATGCGCTGCATCACCAGAGTAAACCAGCCGTGAAATACTGTCGTACTCTTGGCCAAGCCCACGCAAGTAACGCCGAGTGCCAAATAACGGCTTGTGATAACATAAGGCTAACCAAGCTAGAGGTAGCAGGCTCCACAGCAGCTGACTGGCGCCACCAGTGAAAAATGCTGCAATTAATATCGCGCATAACCCAGCGATAGGCAATGTAGCAATAGCAGGCTTTAACCAAGTGTGTGGCTTACGTTTTTGTTTTTCTTGTTTTAATAACTGTTGATAAGCTTGGCTGGCAACATCACGGGTTTTATCGTCTAACTGAGTACGTACTGACTGGTAGCCCGTTATTTTGCCTTGCTGATAAATAGGGGTAACGTAAGCATCTACCCAATAGTAGCGTCCATCTTTACAACGGTTTTTAACCGCACCCCGCCAAGGGCGGCCGGCTTTCGCATGCAGCCAAAGGTCCCGAAATGCCGCTTTAGGCATATCGGGGTGGCGAATAATATTATGGTTTTTTCCATCCAGCTCACCGGGTTGATAGCCCGCCACCCGACAAAAAACATCGTTGGTATAGGTTATAACACCACGTAAATCAGTGGTGGAAACTAATTGTTCATGGCGTCCGTAGGTGACTTCCTCGTCGATAACGTGCTGGTTTCTTCTATTCATTGATTGTGATGCCCGCAATTAGAAAGACAGTTATTGTCGTAATTGTATCTTTATTATCAACAAGAAACTTATTGGCAGCGCATTATTTTTTAAATACCTTAATCAGCCGCCAGTGCGACTCCTTCCCGCCTAGGATCTGCAGCTCCTGTAATACCTTCATCGGTCAGCATAATGGCGTGCAGCCCAGAATTAAGCTCTGTAAAATTGACAGTAAATCCAAGTGCAGACAGGGCGGGTTGTAAGGCAATGTTTCTGCCAATAGGCTCCATTTCTAGCACCTTACCTCTGTGTAATATATGCGGTTGATGCAATGCTTGCTCGGGGGTCATTCCCCAATCAAGCATATTAATAATGCTATGCAATACATAGCCAATAATGCTACTGCCACCTGGCGACCCGACTATTAGCACCGGTTTGTTATCTTGCATAATAATAGTGGGAGCCATAGAAGAACGTGGGCGTTTACCGGGCTCAAGTCGATTGGCTACCGGCTCTGCGTTGTCAGTGGGACTAAAGGCAAAGTCGGTAAGTTCATTATTGAGTAAAAAGCCCTGTACCATTAATCGTGAGCCAAAGCCGTTTTCTATGGTGCTGGTCATAGAAAGTGCATTCCCGTTTTTATCAATAATGCTGATGTGTGTGGTTGAAGGAAACTCTGGGGAGTTATCTGATGCATGGCGGTTTAGACTGGCTAAAGGTTGACCTGGGCTCACACTGGGCAGTGCCTGATTAGATTGACTTAGCAAGGCGGCGCGCTGAGCGAGGTAGTCTGGGTCAAGTAATTCGGCTGTGGGGACCTTAACAAAATCGCTATCGGCCACATAACGATTACGATCGGCAAAAGCTAAGCGAGAGGCATCGGCGATCAGACGCCAACTGCGCGATGAATGAGGACCTAAGGTGGCTAAATTAGTGTGCGATAGCATCCCTAAAATTTGGCCCAAAGCTACCGTTCCCGAGCTAGGAGGCCCCATACCGCACACTTGGTATTGCCGATAAGGTGCACATAAGGCCGGGCGCTCTTTTATCTGATAATTACTGAGATCTGATAAGCTCAAATAGCCTGGATGTTCAGCTTGAGCGACTTTATCTACCATGGCCGCTGCCAGCGGGCCTGTGTAAAAAGCATCAGGACCATGGAGGCTAATTTGGTGAAGCACTTGGGCCAGTTTAGGGTTCGTTTTGAGATAACCTTTGGCTAGTGGTTGGCCTTGCTTATCAAAAAAATAGGCCCGACTGTCACTATCTTTTATTAAGTGCTGCTTATCTTTGGCAATCAGTCGGGCGAGTCGAGATGACACCTCAAATCCCTCTGTTGCTAAGCGAATGGCTGGGGTAAATAAGGTTTGCCAATCGAGCTCACCAAAACGCTGGTGGGCTTGCCACATCAACCTAACCGTGCCAGGTGTTCCCACAGATCGTCCACCCACCACGGCATCGTAAAAGGCAAGTGGTTGTTGCTGCTCATCTAAAAACAGATCACTGGGTGCGGTCATGGGGGCTGTTTCTCGACCGTCTAAGGTCGTTAATATGGCATCTTGTTGTTGCCAATACACCATAAAACCACCGCCCCCTAGGCCAGAAGACTGTGGCTCAACCAAGGTTAACACAGCTTGAGCAGCCACCATGGCATCTACCGCACTGCCGCCAAGTTGCAACATTTGCTGTGCGGCTTTGCTTGCATAGGGGTTAGCCGTAACAACCATGGCATTTTGTGCTTTTACCAGCGGTTTGTTTGTCCAACCGGTTGCCGCTTCTGGCGCCGGTAAGCGTGAGTCTGCCTGTGCAGAAAGGCCGACGAAGGCCCAAATTAACAGCAATAAATGAAAGCGCATGCCTGTGCTCCTAAGCGAAAATAAATAATGAGTCTAGCCTCTTGTTGCTTAGGCCAACATGGTTATTTTTATTAATCAAAAGCGGGTGAATATAGCAGCTAAATATATTGAATATGTATTAAAAAGCAACAAGCTGACTAAAATAAGACCATTTAAACATAATGATCATTAAAGTACTTGTATTGCACATCGCTATGCTTATAATGCGCAACCATTGAACGGCAAGTTAAAGTCGTATTCAAACAATAAGAATATGTTTGAAGTATATAATGGTCATCACGACCATAAAAAATGAATAACCAGTTTAAATGCGGGAATAGCTCAGCTGGTAGAGCACAACCTTGCCAAGGTTGGGGTCGCGAGTTCGAATCTCGTTTCCCGCTCCAAATTTAGTAGTATATGTTGGGCGCGTTAGCAAAGCGGCTATGCAGCGGATTGCAAATCCGTTTAGTCCGGTTCGACTCCGGAACGCGCCTCCATTGTAAAGTTCGTCTGCCCGGATGGTGAAATCGGTAGACACAAGGGATTTAAAATCCCTCGCTCGCAAGGGCGTGCCGGTTCAATTCCGGCTCCGGGCACCATAAGTCATACAAAAAAGCCACTCGCAAGAGTGGCTTTTTTGTATTTAAAGCATCTATGTAATATCAATCTACCCCGAGCATAGGGTCGAATTTATTCGACCTCTTTAGTCCTTGCTATGGCTTTTAGTCGATTGAAACCGACCCTATGGAAGCCATAAAACCTGAACCGTTAGTTTTCCTGATGGGGTGAGGCAGTTATTGAGTGCTCGCTAACCAGTCTTTATCAACTTGAACATACCAATTGCCTGCAGCATCTTGATAGCTTTGCCTTTGTTCCCGCCGCTCGCTAACGCGTGAGCCAGTTAGCCAGCCTAATTTTTGTTGAGGGATAAATTCAGCACTAGGGGAGGGTATTCCCCAGGTGCCTCTTTCTCCGTTTTCATCCAAAAACTGTTGGCAGCCACTGGGATAATATAAACGTCCTTTTAAAATTAAACGGGTGTGCTGAGGAAGTAAGTTTTGCTGTGATAGTTTCAAATGAACCTGTGGGTGTTGACTGAGCATCAATTGATGATGGATCATATGGTTATGCTTGCGTCGTAATTTGTCGCGCGTGTTAATGCCTACCGCGCTCTCAAATGGCTGTTCTTGTTGGCTAATAAGATAAAATTTCACGGCCAACTCCCAATGCTCCATGCGCTTTAGTTGTTGATCCCAAACAATAAAATCAAATGCTCCTAGCGTGGTACCATCAATTACTTGCTGCCAGTTATGCGCCAGTACTTGAAATCGAGTGTGATCAAGCAAAAAGAAGTGCCAAAGAGATTCAAAATAGAAGCCAAGGCGGCGTTGTGACTGGCAGTGGTGATGTAATAATGTGGGGTTAGCGTCAAGTTCAAACAGGCGCGTTCGATATTCGCCGATAAGCTGTTCATACCATGCATTGTCTGGTGCTAAAGCTGATGCTTGCAACAGATTAGGGCTGGCAATTGCCCATGCTAAATCACGCACTATAGGATCGGTAAGTTGCGCTAATAGCGCAGTAAGAGTTTGACTCATTTAAGTCACCTTTATCAATGACAGCATGCGATACACGTGTGTCGTCTAATGCCAAACACGTTATGGAGTTAGCATGAATAATTTAGAACTTGAGCAGCTACTTAATGCGCAGCTTAATGTGGCTGCCATTAAAGATTACTGCCCTAATGGCCTACAAGTTGAAGGCAAGTCTGAGGTTAACAAAATCATCACAGGGGTAACAGCCAGCCAAGCACTGATTGACCAAGCTATTTTGGCAAATGCCGATGCCATATTAGTGCACCATGGTTATTTCTGGAAGGGCGAAAATGAGCAAGTACGTGGTATGAAGCGCCAGCGCTTAAAAGCGCTATTGGCTCATGATATTAATCTTTATGCCTACCATTTGCCGCTGGATATTGCCCCTGAACTTGGCAACAACGCACAATTAGCGGCCTTGCTTAATATTGTCAATACCGGGCCATTAGAGCCAGGCAATGCCTTGTCGGTGGCACGATACGGAGAATTGGCCACCCCCTTGAGTGGCGAGCAATTGAATGAGCGACTACAGTCGGTACTTGGGCGCTCTATATTACATGTTGGTGACTCAGCACCAGCGCAGATCCGTCGAGTGGGCTTTTGTACGGGAGGGGGCCAGGGATTTATTGATTTAGCTGCGGCACAAGGCATGGATGCGTTTATTACTGGTGAAGTTTCTGAGAAAACAGTTCATGTGGCACGAGAATGTGGCATTCACTTTTTTGCCGCCGGCCACCATGCCACCGAACGTTATGGGGTTAAGGCTCTAGGGGAATGGTTAGCGCACGACCACCAGATGACAGTGAGTTTTATTGATATTGATAATCCGGCTTAATGTGCGAGCTATAACAAGGCAGTAACAGATAAAAAAAGACCAAGGTATATTGATACCTTGGTTTCGCAGCAGCCACTAGGCCAAAAAATATAGGTGTTGTTAGCAAGCACAAAGGCTTAACATAACAAGAGAATCAATAGGTAAATGCACATCACAAAGAGCATTGAACACACCATGCTAGGTGCTGAATGAATGTTTACATAAAGTTAATTTACTGTAAAGGCTTTTCGCATTAAGGTGTGAAAATCGGTATGCCAATACTAACCTAATCAGGGTTAAGGGTGAGATAAATACATGAGTGATGAGAGACTAAATGTCTTATTGGTAGAAGATACAGCTTCTTTGGCTGCTCTCTATCAGGCTTATCTTCAAGATGAACCTCTGTCACTGACAGTGGTGAGTAATGGGCAAGAAGCGCTTGAACATATTAGACAACAACCGCCAGATATATTATTGCTGGATTTAATGCTACCCGATATGCCGGGCATGGATATTTTGCAATGGCTGCATAATGAGCATCCCAATATTACTACCATAGTGATTACCGCCCATGGCTCAGTCGATGTTGCCGTAGATGCGATGCGCCTGGGGGCACACGATTTTATTAATAAGCCGATAGAAATTGAGCGGCTTAAAGTGACTTTGCATAATACTATGCAATTTCGGCGCCTGAATCGGTTGGTTGATCGCTACCGGCATGACATTGAAAAAGAGCCATTTCAAGGGTTTATTGGCACCAGCTTGCCGATGCAAAAAGTGTATCGTCTCATCGAGAATGCTGCGCCAAGTAGCGCAACTGTATTTATAACCGGCGAAAGTGGCACAGGTAAAGAAGTGTGTGCCGAAGCTCTGCACCAACTCAGTGCAGGCAGTGATGGACCTTTTATTGCACTCAATTGCGCCGCTATTCCCAAAGAGTTAATGGAAAGTGAACTGTTTGGTCATATTAAGGGAGCCTTTACTGGCGCACTGCAAGACAGAGAAGGCGCCGTGATCCGTGCCAATGGCGGTACCTTATTTATGGACGAGATCTGTGAGATGGATTTGGAGTTGCAAAGTAAGCTACTCCGCTTCTTACAAAGTGGCCAAATACAGCCCGTAGGCAGCTCTCAGCAAGTGAAGGTCGATGTGCGCATTGTGTGCGCAACCAACCGCGATCCTTTGTTAGAAGTGGAACAAGGGCGCTTTCGTGAAGATCTTTATTATCGTCTGCATGTTATTCCTATTAACTTGCCTCCATTACGCGAGCGTGGCACAGACGTCATCAGCATTGCCACAGCGCTGGTACGTCAAGCTTCTCGAGAAGAAGGTAAGTCGTTTGTCGGCCTATCTGAGCCAACCAAAGATCGATTACAAGCCTACCATTGGCCGGGTAATGTGCGACAGCTACAAAACGTAATCCGTAACGCTGTGGTACTGCATCAAGGTGAATGGATTGAGCTTGATATGTTGCCCGCACCGCTGGACCAGCCACTGAGTGGGTCTGCATCTTATGAAGTAGTGGCCAATGCCTTACCCGCTCCAATCGTGCCATTGGCGGTACTTGAGCGCGAGGCGATAGAAAGAGCGATTGGGCATTGTCAGGGTAATGTGTCGCGGGCTGCAGCCTTACTTGAAGTGAGCCCTTCTACAATTTATAGAAAGCTACAAAGCTGGGAACTCTCCCATGATTAATTGGCAGGCACTGCAAGCGCAGTTGCCGGTGCTGGATAATTATCAATTACAACGCATGGAACAAGAGCTTAGTCTTCCGGTCACCGAGCGGCTACTTCACTTGTTTCTTGTCGATACTCAGCAACTTGCAGAGCGCTTACAACAGGCCTATCAACAAGACGATTTTATAGATATGGCAGCACAGTGCCATAGTCTAAAGTCTGCTTGTGGCAGTTATGGTGCGCTGCGTTGTCAATACTTGAGTGAGAAGCTAGAAGCATCCTGCATGCAACAAGACCAAGCAAGCATAAGGTTGCAGCTCCATGCTTGGCAAAATGCGTTAGAGGCGACTTTAATCGCACTACAACAAAGATTAGCGGACTAGGCGGTTTTTTGCTTTTTATCTCGGTGGCAAATAGCGATGTTAAGGTTATTTTGGCAAAAAAAATGGCCAACCCAAATGGATTGGCCGAACTTCAGCAATAAGCTGAAGAGAGCACGGGATAAAAACAACTGTCTTACTACATGAAATAATCGTGCCAACTTTTCAAAGCCCATGACAGCCAGTATGTGTATAAAAAATAAGCGCCTTAGGCTGTTGTAAATTGCGAGTGTGTGCCATTATGCAATAGGTTAATTGCAATGTGAGAGAGTGAGCCTGAGTTGCTCACGTTACTACTGCAAGGGGGTGTTTAATAAATTGCTTGATTTGAAGCTATAGCAATTTAAGGTAAGGTAACGATATTACAATTAAGAACAAACCAAAATGTATTAAAAACTCCGAGTCGGGTAAACCTACGTTATCGAGTAAGCCGAATAATAAGGTTGCCAGACCGTTCAGCAAAGCGCTGTAAGGGTTGCGGGAGAAATGCCGCAGCCTCCCGCATTGGAAAGGTGTTTATGTTTGAATTACAAGATGCGTTCGCGCGCAAGTTCCAGTATCTGCGATTGTCTGTGACAGATGTCTGCAACTTTAAATGTCAATATTGTCTGCCAGATGGCTATATGCCAGATGGTCGCAAATCATTTCTTACCCTCGATGAAATTCGCCGTATTACCCATGCTTTTTCCGCCATGGGCACCAGTAAGGTGCGCATTACCGGAGGAGAGCCTTCTTTGCGCAAAGATTTTACGCAAATTATTGAAACGGTTGCAGCCACTCCTGGTATCGAAAAGGTTGCGGTGACCACCAACGGTTATCGTATGGCAAAGTTTGCCAGTGAGTGGCGTCAAGCTGGGTTAACCGCCATTAATGTCAGTGTTGATAGCCTAGATCCACGTATGTTTCATCAAATTACCGGCCAAAACCGTTTTCACGAAGTGATGGCGGGCATTGATGCCGCTTTTGTGGCAGGTTTTGAGCAAGTAAAAGTAAACGCAGTATTAATGCGTGACCTAAATGATGGTGATTTAGACCAATTTTTGGCCTGGATCAAAGACAATCCCATTCAATTGCGCTTTATTGAGCTAATGCAAACCGGTGAAATGGATGCCTTATTTGAGCGCCATCATGTACGCGGCTCGCTTATTAAGGAAGTCTTGCTGCAACAAGGGTGGCAACAACAAATAAAGGCACATAATGATGGCCCTGCCGAGGTGTTTTCTCACCCCGACTATCAAGGCGAAATAGGCTTGATTATGCCGTATTCCAAAGATTTTTGTGCCAGCTGCAACCGCTTGCGAGTCTCGTCATTAGGCAAGCTGCATTTATGTTTGTTTGGCGATTATGGTGTGGACTTACGAGATTTATTGGCTGATGACCAAGATCAAGCGGCATTACAGCGACGTCTAAGAGAAGCGTTAGCTGATAAAAAAGCGACGCATTTTTTACATGAAGGGCACGCCGGTATGACACCCCATTTAGCCTCCATTGGGGGCTAATATTTAACGCCGTGCTCGGTGTTAAAGCATACAGATTGCCACTGTTCAGCGCTTTAGCTGGGCGCGATGTTTTATTAGATAATGATTGGTATTAAGGGCACTTTATGAGTCATGTTGCGACTGCTTTTGTATCGCTAAAGGTAGCGGTATTAACTGTTTCAGATACCCGTGATGAAGACACTGACAGTTCGGGAAAATATTTGGTTAACGCCATTACTGACGCGGGTCATCAATTGGCAGAAAAAGTCATTCTTAAAGATGATAAATACCAGATACGTGCTTTGGTATCGCGCTGGATAGCCAGCACAGACGTACAAGTGGTACTGATCACTGGCGGAACTGGTTTTACGGGCCGTGATACGACTCCCGAGGCCATTGCTCCGTTATTAGATACACATATAGACGGCTTTGGAGAGTTATTTCGCCATATTACTTATCAAGAATTAGGCACCTCTACCGTGCAAAGTCGAGCCCTAGGCGGCTTGGCTAATCATACCGCTATTTTTTGCTTACCGGGCTCAACGGGAGCTTGTCGTACCGGATGGGCGGGTATTTTGGCCGAACAGTTAGATGCGAGCCATAAGCCGTGTAATTTTGTACAACACTTGGTGGGCGCATGAGTGAGCATATAAGCGAATTAACACATATAAATGCTGCTGGTGAAGCCAATATGGTGGACGTGAGCAGCAAGGCGCAAACGGTACGAGAAGCGCGTGCTGAAGCGTGGGTGTTTATGGCAGAACATACGCTGGCGTTAATTGTGAATGGTCAGCATCACAAGGGTGATGTGTTTGCCACAGCACGTATTGCCGGCATTATGGCTGCAAAAAAAACGGCAGATCTGATCCCATTGTGCCACCCACTGGCTTTATCTAAGGTAGAGTTGCAATTAACGCCTGATATTGCGCGTGGTGGCGTGCACATTCAAAGTTATTGTAAGTTATCGGGCCAAACCGGCGTAGAAATGGAAGCGCTAACGGCGGCATCGGTGGCAGCACTGACGATTTATGATATGTGTAAGGCTGTGCAAAAAGACATGCTGATTGACGGTATTCGTTTATTAGAAAAGCGTGGTGGGAAATCAGGAGATTTTACAGCATGACAATAACAGTAAGGTTCTTTGCCTATATTCGTGAACAAGTCGGTCAAGACAGCCTTACCCTAAATGGTGAGTTTGCTAGTGTGCAGGCGCTACGTTTGCACCTGGTTGCTAAAGGGGAGCCTTGGTTAACTGCACTGGGACACCCTGCATTATTAGCGGCGGTTAACCACGATATAGTGCCACTGACCACCGCCGTGTCTGATAATGATGAGGTGGCTTTTTTTCCGCCGGTAACAGGGGGATAAGATGATCCGAGTGCAAACGGCAGACTTTGATCTTGCCACCGAGTATGCGGCTCTAAGTGAGTCTTACCAAACCGGTGCAATTGTCACCTTTGTTGGCAAAGTGCGTGATATGAATCAGGGCGATGCAGTAAACAGTCTCACCCTAGAGCATTATCCTGTGATGACAGAAAAAGCATTACAACGCATTGTTGATCATGCGAAGGAGCGGTGGCCATTATTATCTTGCACTGTCATTCACAGAGTGGGAAAACTGGAGCTGGGTGACCAAATTGTGTTGGTGGGAGTGGCCAGTCAACATCGCGAAGCGGCCTTTCATGCTTGCCAATTTATAATGGACTACTTAAAAACCCAAGCTCCATTTTGGAAAAAAGAACAAACACCAGATGGCACACGTTGGGTTGACGCTAAAGACGGCGATACTCAAGCGGCTCAACAGTGGGAGCAATAACGTATGGTGGGTGTGTGTCAGCAGTGGAGTTTTACCTATAATAATCGACAATTAGCGGTAATGGAGTGGGGCCCTAAACAGGGAACACCGGTAATTGCACTACACGGTTGGTTAGATAATGCTGCCAGTTTTAGCTTACTGGCTAGGCTATTGCCAGAGGTTCGCCTGATTGCTCTCGATTTGGCCGGCCATGGTTTATCTGATCATCGCCCCTTCGGTCAGCCTTATTATATTTGGGACAATGTGGCCGATGTACGGGCATTAGTGAATCATTTAGGCCTAAATAAAGTAGTATTAATGGGGCATTCTTTAGGGGCGGGGGTGGCCAGCTTATTCGCGGGTGCTTTTCCTGAGCAAGTGAGCCGTATGGTGTTATTAGATGGCTTAATACCGCTGGATTATCCTGCCGAGCAGCTGCCTGAACTCATGGGCAAAGCTTTGCGCCGCGGAGAACGGCTAGCACGCCGCTCACTTAAACCCTATGCAAGCTTTGAACAAGCCTTGGCTACGCGAATCAACAGTCGCTGGCCGGTAAGCCGAGAAGCGGCCACTTGGTTATTAGAGCGCGGCATGAAACAAACAGCGCAAGGCTGGGTATGGCGCAGTGATATGGCGCTGACTCAACCTTCTATTATTCGCTTATGTGAGTCACAAATCCGTGCTTTTGTATGCCGGTTAACTATGCCAGTGCAGTTGATTATGGCTGAGCGTGGAGAAGAGTTATCGCTTATTGAGTCTATGATACCTCTCATCCCTGATCTTGATTTTAAAACGGTGGTAGGCAGCCATCATTTTCATCTTGAATCTGCGCCTGCACAGCAGGTTGCAGACTGGCTTTGGCACGGGTTACAACAAGCAGATACCCCGCAGAAACAGTAACGCAGTGGCTGGTACGCCCACAAAAAAGATTTAAACTCATCGAGTGTCTATTGGTTGGGACTTTTTTTATCTTGGTGCTATTCTTTTGGATCTAGTTTCAGCGTATTTTGTGGCTCAGGCTGGGTGTCTAGTTGCAGTTCTTTTTGTTTTTTACGGGCAGTGGCTAATATGCGGCGCTTTCTATCTTGGCAGAGCCGGATCACATCCCGCTGTTGTCTTGGGCTCATTGTCAGCCAGTTAAAGCGCTCATCACGATGGCGAAAACAGCCTTTGCAATATCCTTTGTTATTGGCCTGACACACCCCAATACAGGGGCTAAGTAGGTCAAAAAACTCCAGTTGCTCCATCTTATGTCCTCCACTGACGGGCTCACACTAAGGCTGAGTAATGGTGTTTATTTTTTGTCCTGATCATTAGGATGATAGCTATCACGAGGAGCGGGTGGCACTCCCCAATTATCTTCTTGTTCTTTATTTTTTCTTTCTTCTTGATCCCAATCTTTCAGCTGCATTTTATCGCGGTTGCGCTTTACCGAGCGCTCTACTCGTTTAGTGTCTTTGAGTGCACTCACAAATAAACCGACAATAAATAACAAGGGCAAGGCAATCCACAGTAATGTGCTCATTCTTTAATCCTCTGTAATATAACGGACAAAAATAGTATCTAATTGATTAAGGATATGCGCTTTTCCACTAATTTGCTGCTCTTTTAATGTTTGCGCTACTAATGCGGGAGTCAGTTGGGTTGCGCATTGCGCAGACAGCGGCCTGTAACTTAGGTGCCAGGGTTCAACTGCAACCCCGCGGTTATGCTGTGCAAAAGGTAAATAAAAGCCAAAGCGAGCCATATTGTGTGCAAGCCACTGGCTAAGAGGGTAAAAATAACCTTCTTGCTCATATTCCCAAGGTTCCAGTTTTAATTTAGCATCTTGGGGCAATAAGCTGGGATCATAAATGTCAAGATCGGTGCCCCAATGGTGGCGGCTGGTGCCGGGCAGGGCACTCCAACGCAAAATGGCATTAACACGCTCAGCGTCAGTTAAAGAGTGAGTCTCTATTGGTTGGCTATAAGCATCCAGCAGTGGGCGAGTACCGTCAAATTTACCGTTCCAAATAGCAAGCTGGCGTTCAAAGCTGCGAAAGCTAGAGGCAGGCATCAGTTGCAAACCCGCTTTTGCTGCAGCTGCTTGCATGGCCATAAAGGCCTGCTTAGCCTCAGCTTGCAGGCGGTGACCCGGTTCGGTTAATGGTACCAAGTGACTATCATCTAAGCCCAGTAAGCAAAGAGTATTCATTGCACGCTCCTTAACGTAAGTTAATGCGCTATACGCCCTATAGTTAAATTTAAACCCCCTATCCGAAAAGGGCCTGGGCTTTTACTGACGGCGTATAGCGTACTGTTTGCTGTTATTACTTGCTAAACAGCTCGGCATATTGAGCGTCTTTAAAACCCACAGACAGCTGGCCGTGATTATCTAATAAGGGGCGTTTAATTAACGTGGGGTGAGCCAGTAGCAGGGCGCTTGCTGTGTCAGGGCCCAAGTTGGCTTTATCAGCATCAGGCAAGGTTCTATATGTAGTGCTGCGTTTATTCACCAGTTGCTCCCAGCCCAGCGTATCAAGCCAATGGTGAAGATTGTTGGGATTAAGCCCGTCAGCGCGGTGATCAACAAACACATAACTGATCTGATGCTGCTCTAACCATTTGCGAGCTTTTTTAACCGTATCGCAATTTTTAATGCCATAAAGTGTAGTAGACAAAGTATGTTCCTATAAATAAAAAGAAGCCATGTGGATCTGGGGGCGCATAACATCACAAGCAGAAATTTTGTCACTTAAGCGCTTTGTCTGCAACCGAGAGTAAGAACCATAACAAAAGCCTGATTCATCATGCTTTTTAATGAGTGACATTATACACTGGTGGCCATTAACCGCAGTGGTTACTGTTAGCCTTTTATCGTGTAACACCGCCAACTTAACGATTGAACAGAGGAAGAAGGGGAATGAGATGGGTCTAAATGAGTACTGGAGTGATCGATCTCATTCTCAGGATTTTAAGTTAATCCGTATCGGCTTTGTCGCGGTGCGCTTTCGTTGGTTAGTCAGTTTGCTATTAATGGGCATTGCCGGTTGGATTGCGGTGGATTGGTGGGTGCTAGACAGTGCACATTTTCATCTATTATGGAAAGTTCGGCTGATGACTGGGGTGATGCTAACGCCACTTTTGCCGCTGAGTTATCTATGCAAGCTTAATCGGCGTTGGATGGTGTTATCGCTATTTGCGCTATTAGTTATTTTACTGCTGTTTAATGCGGTCAGCTTGTGGAGTTTTAGGGATGTAGCCACCATGCCCACCGGCTATATGGCATTTCCTTATTTTTTATTGGCGTTACTCGCGGTATTACCTCTGCCTATTCGCTCGGGGCTTAGAGTGGCAATCACTATTACGGCTGCCGTTTTGGCCACCGATTATTGGTTAGACTCTCACACTTTAAGTAATGGCAAACTTATTGAACGAGTATGGCTACTATTGTGCTTTAGTTTGGCTATGTTGTGGGTGCAAACGGGGCAATTACGCATGTTAATGGATTTGTACCGAGAATCGACGCGCGACCCTCTTACTCGGCTAATGAACCGCCGCTTATTTATGGAGCAGTTTAAAACGGTGCGTTATGAGAGCAAGCCTGGCCAAATGTACAGTGTTATCTTGTTTGATATGGATAAATTTAAACGCATTAATGATGAGTGCGGTCATTTAATTGGTGATGAAGTGCTGGTCAGTGTGAGCACTACCTTGGCCGATATTTTAGGGCAAGATGCGATTGTGGCTCGTTATGGTGGCGAGGAATTTGTAGTGCTATTACCTAACACTGAACTTGATCAAGGTATTCGCCAAGCTGAAACCTTGCGCTTAGCAATAGAATCACAACCCATAGTCAGCCCGTTAGATGAAAGTGAAATATTGGTCACTGTCAGTGCCGGTGTGGTGGCGGGGGATAACACCCACAGTATTAGTGAGCTATTGCAGCAAGCGGATGAAGCGCTTTATCAAGCAAAAAGTCGTGGTCGCAACTGCGTTATTGCCTACGAATAACAGAACAAATGCAGAAGGGCTCAGCTGGCGGTGGTTTGCTGAGGTAGCTTGGCTTATACTAGCGGCGAGCCCCCACTTATTCGAATCAAATTCCCCTGCGGGACTATAACTTAAGCGAGATGTCTTATGCCCAAAGAGCATCATGAAAAACGTGCCCTCTATGTACCTTATGCCGGTCCAGCCCTACTTGAAACACCCCTGCTTAACAAAGGCGGTGCATTTTCTAAGGATGAGCGTATCGCCTTCAACTTAGATGGTTTAGTACCTCACTGTATTGAAACCATTGATGAGCAAGCTGCACGGGCATATCAGCAATACACTGCTTTTCAAAACGACCTTGATAAGCATATTTACCTACGTAATATTCAAGATACCAACGAAACGCTGTTTTATCGTTTAGTTCACGATAACTTAAGCACCATGATGCCGATTATCTATACCCCAACCGTGGGTAAGGCATGTGAAGAGTTTTCTAATATTTACCGTCGTGCCCGTGGTTTATTTATTTCTTACCCTGATCGTGACCGCATTGATGATATTTTACAAAACGCTACTAAGCGTAATGTAAAAGTGATTGTGGTTACCGACGGTGAGCGTATTTTAGGCTTGGGTGACCAAGGCATTGGTGGCATGGGTATTCCGATTGGTAAGCTGTCTTTGTATACCGCATGTGGTGGTATTTCGCCAGCTTACACGCTTCCCGTTGTATTAGATGCGGGCACGAATAACCAACAACTGTTAAACGATCCTGTATATATGGGGTGGCGTAACCCGCGTATTTCGGGCGAAGAGTACGAAGAGTTTGTTGATGCCTTCATTCAAGCCGTAAAACGTCGCTGGCCAGACGTGTTGTTGCAGTTTGAAGATTTTGCACAGAAAAACGCCATGCCGGTACTCACGCGTTATAAAGACGAACTGTGCTGCTTTAATGATGATATTCAAGGGACTGCGGCTGTTACTTTGGGCTCTTTAATTGCTGCATGCCAAGCTAGTGGTAGCAAGATTTCTGAGAAAAAAGTGGCATTCTTGGGTTCAGGCTCAGCCGGTTGTGGTATTGCCGAGCAAATTATTGCCCAAATGAAAGCCGAAGGTTTAAGCGACGAAAAAGCTCGCCGGCGCGTATTTATGGTGGATCGCTTTGGTTTGATCACCGACAACATGCCCAACTTAGTCGACTTTCAGCGTCCATTAGCGCAGTCACCGGCTGATCTGGCCGAGTGGCAGACCTCTGGAGACAATATTTCGCTGTTAGAAGTGATGCAAAATGGTAAGCCTGATATTCTAATTGGGGTATCTGGTCAGCCTGGTTTGTTCACTAAAGAAGTGATTCAAACCATGCACTCTCACTGTGAGCGTCCGATAGTATTTCCGTTGTCTAACCCAACCTCACGAGTAGAAGCCACCCCAGAAGATATTTTAAACTGGACCGATGGCCAAGCGTTGGTTGCCACCGGTAGCCCATTCTCTGCGGTTGAGTATAAAGGCAAACGCTTTGAAATAGTGCAGTGTAACAACTCTTACATCTTCCCTGGTATTGGCTTGGGCGTATTAGCCTGTGGTGCTAAACGTGTAACCGATGCCATGTTAATGTCGGCTAGCCGCGCATTGGCGGCCTGTTCGCCTATGGTAGACAATCCTGAGGGGGCATTATTGCCGCCGTTAGAAGACATTCAAGAGGTAAGCCGCCAAATAGCCAAAGCGGTTGCCAAAACGGCTCAGCTACAAGGTCAGGCGCTGCAAATTTCTGATGCGGCCCTTGATGCTGCCATTGAGGCAAACTTCTGGGAGCCAGAATACCGCCAGTACCGTCGCGTTTCTTTTTAAGCCAAGGTTACTGTTAGCAAAGATAAAGGCATGCTTAGGCATGCCTTTTTTTAATAAAGCTTATTTTATGTCGATTTTTAGTTGAAAAACACAAATTCATCCTCATATAACCTAACCTGAGCCCCAGTGATGCTCGACGCTGCCAACATGCCTCGTTATAATGCGGCGTCTAATTTGCCAATAGGGCACTTGATGGAAACCATTTACTTGCATCAAGGTCGTCTCTATCAATATTCAAGGAAGCAGCCCAGGCTGTTTTATATTAACCACAAGGTCAGCACCACTGTGCTGAAGAACATTGAGGTAGAAGAATGCAAGTTTCAGTAGAAGCGACTCAAGGCCTGGAGCGCCGCCTGACCATTACCGTACCTGCTGAGCAGGTTGATGGCGAAATGACAAGCCGTCTTCGTCAATTGGCTAAAACACGTCGTATTGACGGGTTCCGCCCTGGTAAAGCGCCAATGACTGTGATCAAGAAAATGTTTGGTGCGTCAGTAGAAGAAGACGTAGCAGGCGATTTGATGCAGCGTAACTTTTTTGAAGCGGTAATAAGCGAAAAGCTAAACCCTGCCGGCATGCCTACTATGGCGCCTGAGTCAATTAAAGCAGGTGAAGACTTTACCTTTATCGCCACCTTTGAAGTCTATCCTGAAGTGGAAGTGAAAGGTCTTGATGCGGTAACCGTTGAAAAGCCACAAGCTGAAGTACAAGATGCCGATCTGGATAAAATGATCGAAACCTTACAAAAGCAGCATGCTGACTGGGTAAACGTTGAACGTGCAGCCAGCACAGATGACCGTGTAACCATGAACTTTGTCGGCTCTATTGATGGTGAAGAGTTTGAAGGCGGTGCCGCTGAAGACTTCGCACTGGTATTAGGCTCAGGCCGTATGATCCCAGGCTTTGAAGAAGGTCTAATGGGTAAGAAAGCCGGTGATGACTTTACCCTAGAGATTACGTTCCCTGAAGATTATCAAGCTGAAAACCTAAAAGGTAAGCAAGCGCAGTTTGCTGTTAAGGTCACTAAAGTTGAAGCACAAGAGTTGCCTGAGCTAACAGAAGAGTTTGTTAAGCGTTTTGGTATTGCTGATGGTGCGCTTGACGGCTTAAAAGCAGAAGTGCGTAAAAACATGGATCGCGAACTAGCTCAAGCCTTAAAAGCTTCGGTAAAAGAGCAAGTCATTGATGGTCTGTTAGAGCAAAACCCAGTAGATGTACCGCAATCTTTGGTCGATAACGAAATTGAAACCCTGCGCAAGCAAGCACTACAGCGTTTTGGTGGTGCCGATCAAGCCAATGTGCCACAGCTGCCTGCTGAGTTATTCCAAGAGCAAGCTGAGCGCCGTGTACGTGTAGGCTTGTTACTGGGTGAAGTGATCAAGCAAAACGAAATTAAAGCAGATGACGCAAAAGTACAAAGCATCATTGCTGATATGTCCTCTGCTTACGAAGATCCATCTGAAGTAGTGGCACATTACAACGAAAACCCAGAAATGCTGGAAAACGTGCGTAACCTAGCCATTGAAGATCAAGCAATTGAGTTGGTGCTTAGCCAAGCTAAAGTTACCGACAAACAGGTTAGCTTTGATGAACTAATGAACAAGTCTGGTGCTAACGTATAATAACCAGTTGACTTAGTCGTTAAGCTCTTGCGTATAATGGCCCCAGTGTAAGTGCACTCGGGCCATTTTGTTTTAAGGACACTATTTTATGTCAAATATGCATGATTCAATGACGGACGGGCCCTTAGCTGCTCTTATCCCCATGGTGGTAGAACAGACAGCCAAGGGGGAACGTTCTTACGATATTTACTCTCGCTTATTAAAAGAACGAGTGATTTTTCTGACCGGCCAAGTAGAAGATCACATGGCTAATCTGATTTGTGCGCAATTACTGTACTTAGAGTCAGAAAACCCAGAAAAAGACATTTATTTGTATATTAACTCTCCCGGTGGGTCTGTGACTGCAGGCATGTCAATTTATGACACTATGCAGTTTATTAAACCCAATGTCAGCACAGTGTGCATGGGCCAAGCGGCCTCTATGGGGGCCTTCTTATTAGCCGGTGGCGAAAAAGGTAAACGCTTTGCACTGCCTAATAGCCGAGTGATGATCCACCAGCCATTGGGCGGGTTCCAGGGTCAGGCGTCTGATATACAAATACACGCTAAAGAAATTCTCTACATTAAAGAAAAGCTCAACCGCCTCTTAGCCGAACATACAGGCCAAGACTTGGCGATTATTGAACGCGATACCGACCGTGACAACTTTATGTCCGCAGAAACAGCTAAAGAATATGGTCTGGTCGATGAAGTATTATTCAAACGCGATTGAGTAACACGGCGTGGTGTGCGGTACACTCTTAAATAGAGTGCACTAAGCACATCCTTTGCCGTACGCATACGAGGTGACTGAATGACAGATAAACGCAAGGGCGAAGAAGACGGTGGTAAGCTGCTGTACTGTTCTTTTTGTGGTAAAAGCCAACACGAAGTGCGCAAGCTCATTGCCGGCCCTTCCGTCTATATTTGTGACGAATGTGTTGAGCTATGCGAAGACATCATTCGGGAAGAAATTAAAGACATTTCGCCCCAGCCAGAAAGTAATGAGCTGCCTACGCCCCATAAAATTCGTGCCAGCCTAGATGACTATGTTATTGGTCAAGAACATGCCAAAAAAGTACTAGCGGTGGCTGTATACAACCACTACAAGCGGTTGCGCAATGCTGGTAGCACTGAAGGGGTTGAGTTAGGTAAGTCTAACATTTTGCTGATTGGTCCTACCGGTTGCGGTAAAACCTTATTGGCAGAAACCTTAGCTCGCTTACTGGATGTGCCTTTTACCATGGCCGACGCTACCACACTGACCGAAGCAGGTTATGTGGGTGAAGACGTTGAAAACATTATTCAAAAGCTGCTGCAAAAATGCGACTACGATGTAGAAAAAGCCCAGCGTGGCATTGTCTACATTGATGAAATCGATAAAATTTCTCGTAAGTCCGATAACCCCTCCATCACGCGTGATGTGTCGGGCGAAGGGGTGCAGCAGGCCTTATTGAAGCTAATTGAAGGCACAGTGGCGTCTATTCCGCCACAAGGTGGACGCAAACACCCACAGCAAGAGTTTTTGCAGGTTGATACCTCTAAAATACTCTTTATCTGTGGTGGCGCATTTGCCGGCTTAAATAACGTCATTGAACAGCGTTTAGACAAAGGGACTGGCATTGGTTTTGGTGCTGATGTGAAGTCGAAAGATGACAGCTCCTCGCTCAGTGAAATTATTACTCAGGTTGAACCAGAAGACTTGGTTAAATACGGGTTAATTCCTGAGTTCATTGGTCGTTTGCCGGTAGTCGCTACCTTAACCGAGCTAGATGAAGCAGCCTTGGTTCAGATATTATCTGAACCTAAGAATGCGCTTACTAAGCAATATGGTGCCTTGTTTGAGCTAGAAGACGTAGAGCTTGAATTTCGTGATGACGCATTACGTGCCATTGCCCACAAGGCCATGGAACGCAAAACCGGCGCTCGCGGTTTACGCTCTATTGTAGAAGCGGTACTGCTTGACACCATGTACGATTTACCCGCTCAAGAAGATGTAGCCAAGGTGGTGGTAGATGAAACCGTCATCAAAGGTGAGTCGGCTCCCTTACTGATTTATCAGAAAGAGGATACACAGGCCGCGTCGGGTGATTAATTGCAATAATACTGCACAATAGAGTTAGGCGTCATTGGCATCTTTTGTGAGCCCAAACACTAAAGTGCGTTATTTTTGACCAAAAAAAGGGGCGTTATGTCCCTTTTTTTGTTTTTATGGGCTCAATGATTGAATCTTTAGATCCTGCCCCCATATACTTCCCAAGCGCTATAACATTGCATTCAAGCCGAGAGGACACTATGACCCTAGAGCGTTGTGAACGCATCGATACCCCCGTTCTGCCTCTCCGTGACGTGGTGGTATACCCTCACATGGTGATACCCCTATTTGTGGGACGGGAGAAGTCCATCCGCTGTTTAGAAGCAGCCATGGACCAAGATAAAAAAATCTTTCTAGTTGCACAGAAAGAAGCATCAACGGATGAGCCCCTAGCTGATGATCTTTATCAGGTAGGAACAGTTGCCAATATACTGCAATTGCTGAAACTTCCCGATGGCACCGTTAAGGTGTTAGTTGAGGGGGGACAGCGTGCGCGTATGGAAGAATTACGCGAGCAAGACGGCTACTTTGTGGCTCAAACGCAATACTTAGAAACTGAAGCACTAGATGAGCGTGAGCAAGAAGTATTAATTCGCTCCTCTATTACTCAGTTTGAAGATTACATTAAGCTCAATAAAAAGATCCCGCCAGAGGTACTGACCTCCTTGTCGGCGATTGAAGATGCTGCTCGCTTAGCCGACACCATGGCTGCCCACATGCCTTTAAAGCTTGAAGATAAGCAAAAAGTGCTAGAAGTGGTACAGGTAGGTGAACGGTTAGAATATCTGATGGCCATGATGGAATCAGAAATGGATGTTCTGCAAGTGGAGCGCCGTATTCGCGCCCGCGTTAAAAAGCAGATGGAAAAAAGCCAGCGCGAGTACTATCTCAATGAGCAAATGAAAGCGATTCAAAAAGAATTGGGTGATATGGACGACGTGCCCGATGAACTTGAAGCGCTACAGCAAAAAATTGAAGATGCGGGGATGAGCGAAGAAGCTCGAACCAAAACAGATGCGGAAATGGCCAAACTGAAGATGATGTCGGCGATGTCGGCAGAAGCGACAGTAGTCCGCGGTTATATCGACTGGATGGTGGCTGTGCCTTGGAAGAAAAGATCTAAGGTGAAAAAAGATCTTGGCAAAGCCGAAGAAACCCTAGATGCCGATCATTATGGTCTAGAGAAAGTTAAAGAACGCATCATTGAATATTTAGCAGTGCAAAGTCGCACCAAAAAGCTAAAAGGGCCTATCTTGTGCTTAGTTGGGCCGCCTGGGGTGGGTAAAACTTCTCTTGGGCAATCCATTGCTAAAGCCACCGGACGTAAATACGTGCGTATGGCGTTAGGTGGGGTGCGTGATGAAGCTGAAATTCGTGGTCATCGCCGTACTTACATTGGCTCTTTACCGGGTAAGTTGATTCAAAAGATGGCCAAAGTAGGGGTGCGTAATCCACTATTTTTGCTTGATGAAATTGATAAAATGGCATCAGATATGCGTGGTGATCCCGCATCTGCGTTATTAGAAGTGTTGGATCCAGAGCAAAACCACAGCTTTAACGATCACTATTTAGAAGTCGATTACGACTTATCGGATGTGATGTTTGTGGCCACCTCTAACACCATGCATATTCCTGGTCCCTTACTTGACCGTATGGAAGTGATCCGTCTTGCGGGTTATACCGAAGATGAAAAGCTGAATATTGCTAAAAATCACCTGCTGGCTAAACAAGTGGAGCGCAACGGGTTAAAAGCCTCTGAAGTGACCATTGAAGACTCCGCCATTATTGGCATTATTCGCTATTACACGCGTGAGGCGGGGGTGCGCAGTCTGGAGCGAGAAATTTCTAAACTGTGCCGCAAGGTCGTTAAAGAAATATTGCTTAACAAAGACATTAAGCAAGTGACTATTAACCAAAACAACCTGAAAGACTATTTGGGCGTGCAGCGCTTTGACTACGGTAAAGCTGAAGAACATAACCAAATTGGTCAGGTTACTGGTCTCGCATGGACCGAAGTGGGCGGCGAGTTGTTGACCATTGAAGTGGCTAACGTACCAGGCAAGGGTAAACTGGCTTACACCGGCTCCTTGGGCGATGTTATGAAAGAGTCGGTGCAAGCCGCCATGACAGTGGTGCGTTCTCGAGCTGATAAATGGCGGATTAATAGTGACTTTCACGAAAAACGTGATATTCATGTGCATGTGCCAGAAGGAGCCACACCTAAAGATGGTCCGAGTGCCGGTGTCGCCATGTGCACAGCACTGGTGTCGAGCTTAACCGGTAACCCGGTTTGTGCCGATGTGGCCATGACGGGTGAAGTGACCTTGCGAGGCGAAGTATTGCCTATTGGTGGTCTTAAAGAAAAGTTACTTGCGGCCCGCCGTGGTGGTATCAAACGAGTACTCATTCCGAAAGAAAATGAGCGTGATCTCGAAGATATTCCAGAAAACGTAAAACAGGAACTCACAATTTATCCAGTGCGTTGGATAGAAGAAGTGCTAGAACTTGCGCTTGAACAGCCACCAGAAGGCTTTTCTGGCGTCTCTAAATAAGCTTTTTCGCCATACTTGGGGTTTCTGACTTGTCAGCGGCCCCAAGTCGCAGTAGCCTTGAGCACAATAATTTAGCTACGCTGTTACTAGGTAGCCTGTTTATGTGAATCAGCCGGCATGGATCCCTGTTGGGGAGCAAGCCATTCATTTACTGTATTAATAATAAAATAGACGGGTTGCTGCTAAGCAGTAACGTATTAACGACAAGGGGAATGACTTTGAATAAATCGCAACTGATCGACAAAATTGCCGATGGCGCCGACATTAGCAAAGCAGCAGCTGGCCGTGCCTTAGACGCCTTTGTTGACTCTATTACCGAGACATTAAAAGAAGGCGATACTGTTTCTTTAGTGGGCTTTGGTACCTTTTCTGTGCGCGAACGCGCTGCTCGTACCGGCCGTAACCCACAAACCGGTGCTGCAATTGAGATTGCTGCAGCTAAAACACCTGGCTTTAAAGCCGGTAAAGGTTTAAAAGACGCAGTGAACTAAAGACGTGTGTGCAGGGCATTAAGTCCGCTAGCAAGCATGTTAGAAGGCGCATCACATTGGTGCGCTTTTTTTCGATTACCACTCAATATCCCATCTGCGGGAGTAAAAGCACATTATGTTTTTTGACAAATTAAGAGCGGGCGCTCAAGGCACAGTGTCTAAAGTCATCCTAGTATTAATTATTTTATCTTTTGCCCTCGCCGGGGTTGGTAGCTACGTTACGCAGCCTAAAGAAGAAGTGGCAGCTGTGGTTAATGGCGAAGATGTGACGGCTCAGATGCTGGAAAATGCCTACCGCAATGAGCGCACTCGGTTAGAAGGTCAACTGGGTCCGCAGTTTAGTGAGCTACTGGGTGATCCTTTATATGTAGAGCAGTTACGCCGTTCGGTACTTGAGCAGTTAATAGAACAGCGCTTAATTGATCAAAAAGTGCAAGAGCTCAACTTATACGCCAGTGACAGCCAAGTGCGTAATGCCATTCGTGAACTGCCTGAATTTCAGCAAGACAACCAATTTAACAACGAGCGCTATCAACAGTTATTATCGCGCAGTGGCATTACCCCTGAGCAGCTGCGTGATAATATGCGCCAAGACTTAAGTCGCCAGATGTTATTAAATGCCGTTATTGGTTCAAGCTTTACCTTAGAAGCCGAAGCAGGCTTGCTTGATACACTTAGCCGCCAACAGCGCCATGCTGAATTAGTGCGTTTGCCGCTTGAAAATTTTAGTAACGAGGTGACGTTAACCTCAGCACAGGCCAAGGCGTATTATGAACAGCACGCCAACCAGTTTCAGCGCCCAGAGCAAGTTAAAATCAACTATGTATTGCTAGATGCTAGCGCACAAGCTAATGCCGCTGTGGATGAGGCTGATATAGAGGCAGAGTATCAGGCCAACTTATCCGCTTATACACAGCCAGAGCAGCGCCAAGTTGCTCATATCATGTTAAACAAAGGCGACGATGCTAAAGAAAAACTACAGGCTATTCGTGACCGTGTGATGGCAGGCGAATCATTTAGTGAACTTGCCCAAGCTGAGTCAGACGATGTGTTCTCAGGGGCGCAAGGCGGCGAATTAGAATGGATGGAGCAGGGAGCTTTAGATCCTGCATTTGATGCTGCTGCATTTGAATTAACCGATATTAACGAAGTATCTGAGATAGTAGAGAGTGAATTTGGCTTTCACCTTATTACTTTGCTAGATAAGCGTGAAGCAACCACCCAACCACTGGCTGAAGTTCGTGATGTCATTAGTAGTCATTTAGTGCAAGAACAAGCCGCCAATGCGTTTTATGAACAGGAACAGCGTCTAGCCGAGCTGGCATTTGAGTTTCCTGACTCATTAGACATGGTTGCAGATGAGCTGGATTTACCCATTGTGACAACTGAGTTTTTCTCGGCACAAACCGCCCCCGAGATACTCAATGACACGCGTGTTCTGACTCAGGCCTTTGCTGAAGATTTTCGCCATCAAGCCATGAACTCCGATGTGATCGAGCTGGGCGATAACAAAGCTGTGGTCATCCACTTAGTTGAGCATAGAGACGCTGCAGTACGTGATTTTACCGACGTGAGTGACCAGGTACATGAGTTGGCGTTAGCCGATAAAGCTCGCCAATTAGCTGCGACTGCCGCGACTGAGTTACAACAAGCGTGGATAGCAGGAGAGCAAGCTGCTTGGTTAGCGGAGCATAGCCTAACGGTTAATAAGCTTGATAAGGTGACGCGTGAAAGTGAACAAGACGGTGCCGTGTTAAGTGCGTTATTTGCCATGCCTACCCCCACAGAGCAAACACCTAGTGTGCGTACCTTAAGCTTAAGTGATGGCAGTCAAGCAGTACTAAAGCTTAATGCGGTGATAACGCCGACTGAACCTTCCGATTCACTAGCGCGAATTCAAGAAGGGCAAACTGGCATTCAAGGGCAGCGTGAATACGAAAGCTTGCTCTCGGCGCTTAAAGCTTCGGCGAGTATTCAATATCGCAAGCTAGCAGCAGATGATAATTTCTAATTATCAATCATTTAAAAAAGGCGCTACGGCGCCTTTTTTAATGGCAATATAAAACGTGAAGCGCATGAAATTTGCCTGAGTATTTTAGCTGTTCGTCGTGAGTTACGCCGCGACGCGGCAAGCCATAGAGCAGACAGCAATAAGCCTTCTATAAAAGCTATTTCGCCAGTGCGACCTAGAGCTGGCGAGTTTCCGTTTCTAGCGTTTCCTTTTCGGTGGTATCTTCGCTATGATGCTAATAGAAATCATATTATATAATGAGTTAATTATACCAAGTAAATTAACGGCTTGATCAGGCCGTAGCCCTTGCCTAAACAAGGTCATCTATTAATGAAGTTGGTATTAATACAGTCGGAGAGCATCTTTTGATTAACGTATTCCTGGTTGATGACCATGAGTTAGTGCGCACAGGGATCCGACGCATACTAGAAGACGTCAAGGGAATGAAAGTGCAGGGTGAAGCCTGCAGCGGTGAAGAAGCAGTACAATGGTGTCGTGAGCAACATCCCGATGTGGTGTTAATGGACATGAATATGCCGGGAATTGGTGGCTTAGAAGCGACCCGCAAAATACTGCGCTTTAACCCAGACATTAGAATTATTGTGCTGACCATTAATACCGAAAACCCCTTTCCTGCTAAGGTGATGCAAGCCGGCGCTTGTGGTTACTTAACCAAAGGGGCTGCACCAGAAGAAATGATTAATGCGATTCGTTTGGTACACAGTGGTCAGCGTTACATTTCGCCTGATATTGCCCAGCGCATGGCTTTAAGCCAATTTTCTAATGACGAAAACCCCTTTAAGCACTTATCGGAGCGAGAGCTACAGATAATGCTGATGATCACCAAGGGTGAGCGGGTAACAGATATTTCTGAACAGTTAAGCTTAAGCCCAAAAACCGTGAACAGCTACCGCTATCGTTTATTCAGCAAACTGGATATTAATGGCGATGTTGAGCTAACACACCTTGCCATCCGTTATGGTATCTTGGATGCAGATAAAATATAGCCTTATCAATGAGTGACTCTTTTGATGCAGCCGCCTTTTTAAAGGTGGTAACAGAGCAACCTGGCGTGTATCTGATGTTTGATGACGCTGGGGTTATTATTTATGTTGGTAAAGCTAAAAACCTAAAAAAGCGTCTGGCTTCATACTTTCGCGCTCAAGTAAGTAGCGAGAAAACCCGTGCGCTTGTACGCCACATTCGTGATGTACAGGTCACAGTGACCCACACCGAAACCGAAGCGTTAATACTTGAGCACAACCTGATCAAGCAGCATTTGCCACGTTACAACGTCTTGCTGCGCGACGATAAATCCTACCCCTATATCATTATCACTGAACATCAACACCCCCGCATTGGGTTACACCGCGGGGCCCGTAAAAAAAAGGGCGAGTATTTTGGCCCTTACCCCAACGGGGTTGCGGTGCGGGAAAGTTTGCACCTGATGCAAAAGCTATTTCCAGTACGCCAATGCGAAGACAGCGTGTACGCCAATCGGTCTCGGCCTTGCTTGCTTTACCAAATTAAACGCTGCTCAGGCCCTTGTGTGCCCGGCTTGGTGAGTGATGAAGAATATAACCATCAATTACAACTCGCGCGTTTATTCTTACAAGGTAAAAACCAACAAGTGCTGCAAGATGTGGCCAATAGCATGGAGCTTGCGAGTAACGAGTTGCGCTTTGAAGAGGCGGCCAAATATCGCGACCAACTTCATGCCCTACGCCGAGTACAAGAGCAGCAGTTTGTAAGCGGCAATGTACTTGATGAGCTAGATGTGATTGGCCTAGCGCAATCGAACCATCAAGCTTGTGTGCAAGTATTGTTTATTCGCCAAGGCAATGTGTTGGGAAGTCGGAGTTACTTTCCTAAAATGCCTGCCGGTACCGAGGCCGAAGAAATACTAGAAAGTTTTGTGCTGCAATTTTACTTAGCGGGTATTGGCGGGCGAGAGGCGCCCGCAGAAATTCTGTTAGATCATACCTTGGCCGACGAAGAGGCGTTAAGTGAGGCATTAAGTCAGCACTTTAACCGCCGTATCAAATTACGTAGCCGCACTCGTGCCGAGCGAGCGCGATTTATTAAGCTGGCTCATACCAATGCTGAAACAGCCCTTGCCAGTCATTTAGCTCATAAAAGCACCCAACGCCAGCGCCTGCTTCAGTTAGAAGAGGTGCTGGCTTGCCCGCCCATTTCTCGTATGGAGTGCTTTGATATCTCCCATACCATGGGAGAGAAAACCGTCGCTTCTTGTGTGGTCTTTAATCAAGAGGGCCCGCAAAAAAGTGAATATCGGCGCTTTAATATTACCGGGATTACCGGCGGCGATGATTATGCGGCCATGGAACAAGCCCTAAGCCGCCGCTTTCATCAGGCGGAGCTTGATAAACTGCCTGATATCTTATTTATTGACGGTGGTTTGGGACAGTTAGCAAGAGCTGAAGAAGTGATTGCCCGTGAATTAGTAGACAGCCCACGGCAACCATTGCTTATTGGCATTGCTAAAGGTGTGACCCGTAAGGCTGGCCTAGAAACCTTAATTATGGGGGGCAACCATGAAGAGCGACATTTACCTGCCGACTTACCGGCAT
Organism: Oceanisphaera sp.; assembly: GCF_052084945.1. Classification (NCBI taxonomy): domain Bacteria; kingdom Pseudomonadati; phylum Pseudomonadota; class Gammaproteobacteria; order Aeromonadales; family Aeromonadaceae; genus Oceanisphaera; species Oceanisphaera sp. The sequence goes on along the minus strand of NZ_JBQDEX010000002.1, from coordinate 16,961 downwards.
TGCACCTTATTCAACATATTCGTGATGAATCGCACCGCTTTGCTATTACCGGACACAGAGCACAAAGAGGTAAAGCGCGTACCACCAGCACCTTAGAAAGCATTGCTGGAGTGGGCAGCAAACGACGCCAAGCTCTGTTAAAATACTTGGGCGGCATTCAAGAAGTAAAACGTGCAAGCATTGATGAGCTGGCTAAAGTACCAGGGATCAGCCAAGCATTAGCAGAAAAAATTCACGATGCACTGCATCACTAAACACCACCATGCAGCTGCACACGTTAGTGTGCATCACTGTAGCTTTGACTAATGGTCTTAAAATAATGATAAATATACCTAATTCTCTTACCCTGTTTCGATTACTGTTAGTCCCCATTTTTATTGTATTGTTTTATATACCCATAGAAGGGGCCTACATGTGGGCTGCTGCTGTGTTTACTTTTGCGGCCGCTACTGATTGGCTGGATGGTTTTTTAGCTCGTACGTTAAAGCAAAGTACGCCTTTTGGGGCCTTTCTTGATCCTGTTGCCGATAAAGTGATGGTGGCTGCTGCCCTTATTATTGTGGTTGAGGATTACAGCAGTCCCTTGGTGACATTACCTGCGATGATCATGATCAGCCGAGAAATTGTTATTTCTGCATTACGTGAATGGATGGCAGAAATAGGGCAACGTGCTCAGGTAGCAGTAAGCTGGATTGGTAAGTGGAAAACAACCATTCAAATGGTGGCACTCATCGCCTTGATCTGGCAGCACAACCTATACATGATTTGGTCCGGTTATATATTGCTCTATATCGCAATGGGGTTAACCCTCTATTCAGCATACGATTATTTAAAAGCGGCCTGGGGTGACCTTACTGACTCAGCCTAACTCGAAACGCCGTTCATATCTCAGCAAGGCGATATGAAGAAATGGATAGAGTAGGTAGTTAATGAGCTAGAAGATGATTTAACAGCCAAAAATAAGCGTTAGTGAATAAAAAACGTTCGAACGAACTAGAAATAGCAAATTAGTGTTGAAGTCTGTGCGGTAATCATTAAAATGCCTAGCAAGTCAGTGAGGCAACTCATAAAGGCGCGTTAGCAAAGCGGCTATGCAGCGGATTGCAAATCCGTTTAGTCCGGTTCGACTCCGGAACGCGCCTCCATTGTAAAGTTCGTCTGCCCGGATGGTGAAATCGGTAGACACAAGGGATTTAAAATCCCTCGCTCGCAAGGGCGTGCCGGTTCAATTCCGGCTCCGGGCACCATAAGTAAAACAAAAAAGCCACTCGCAAGAGTGGCTTTTTTGTGCCTGAAATTTAATAAAGTTATCCATGCCTTCAGTATAGATGCTACTCGAGGCAATAGAGTTATACCAACCTAAGTAAATATGTGATCTATTTTTACCAATCTACCCCGAGCGTAGGGTCGAATTTATTCGACCTCTTTAGGCCTTATTATGATTTTTAGTCGATTGAAATCGATCCTACAGAAGCCATAAAACCTGATCAGTTAGTTTTCCAGATTGGTATTATCTCCCACGCCACGCCACTGGGCTAGCCATCTTTGCAGTGTAACAACTGCGAATATTCACAGGATATTTGTTTTATTAACCCCCCCAGGTTCAACAAATATACACGCCAGTAAGCTGGGCCATACGAAGGCATTGAAATTAGTTAGTCTTTTTCTGTAAATCCAGAACACTTACCCTCTTAATTCTGAAGCTTCAGAATTTTAAAGGGGCATATCTTACCTTAATGCCTGATACAACAGCATTTAAACATTAGTGTAACCTTGGCATGCAAAGTGCAACATCTAGGCTGCATTACTATAACTACACGCAAATAAGGATATGGACTAATGAAAAAAATCAAACAATGTATGCTCGGTATTACCCTAGCTTGCTCGGTGAGTGCTGTGCAGGCTAGTGAGTTTATTAATGTGCTTACCGGTGGTACCAGTGGTGTTTATTACCCGTTAGGCGTGGCTATCTCGCAGCTTTATGACAAAAACATACCGAATGCTAAGGTGCAGGTGCAAGCCACGCGTGCTTCGGTAGAAAACTTAACGCTGCTCGAGCGTGGCCGAGGTGAAATAGGGTTTGCATTAGCTGATAGTGTTGAAGATGCTTGGCTGGGTGTTGAAGAGGCGGGTTTTAAAAAGCCGCTCTCTAAATTAAGAGCTATTGGCTCAACTTATTCTAACTATATTCAAATAGTAGCGCGTGCCGACAGCGGTATTAGCAGTCTGGAAGATTTGAAAGGTAAACGTGTTTCCGTTGGGGCGCCACGTTCGGGTACCGAGCTTAATGCGCGGGCCATCTTTAAGGCTGCCGATCTTAGTTACGATGATTTTGCACGTACAGAGTACCTCTCCTTTTCTGAGTCGGTTGAGTTGATGAAAAATCGTCAACTAGATGCCACTTTACAATCTGCCGGTTTAGGTATGGCTGCATTTCGTGATCTTGCCTCTCATGCTCCCGTGGTCTTTATTGCTATCCCTAACGAACTGGTTGCTAAGATAGACAGTGACGCCTATCGCACCAGTGTTATTCCTGCGGGCACTTACACTGGGCAAGATGAAGACGTGGCCACGGTGGCCATCAGTAATTTATTAATTACTCATCAGGGGGTATCTGAAGAAACGGCATACCAAATGGCAAAACAGGTCTTTGAAAACCTGCCCGCATTACGCAATGCGCACAGTGTCGCCGATAGTATCACTGCAGAAGGCGCGGTTCAGGGACTACCTTTGCCTCTACACCCAGGTGCTAAGCGTTATTACCAAGAACAAAATTTAATAGAATAGATTATAGCGCCACCTCATAAAAGGTGGCGTTACCTACATTAAGCAGCCTAATAACGACGAGCCTCAGGAACGAGCGTTCGATGTATATAATAACCCGGCGGGTTTATCTCGTGCGGTGTTAGGAGTCGTGATGAGCAATAATCAACTTAAGCCTCAAACTATCGTGTTTTATGCGGCCATTGCCTTTTCAATATTTCAGGTAATTACTGCCGCCTTTAGTCCCTTATCCACCACAGTAGTACGTGCCGTTCATGTCGGATTCTTGCTGTTTTTGGTTTATCAGTTATACGGTATTAATGGTAAACGCCTTAGCCGTCCTTCGGTATGGGGCATGTTATTAGGGGCGAGTGCACTACTGTTGGCTTTTTATCACTGGTGGTTTGAAGCCGACTTGGTTTATCGCGCAGGTGATATGAGTCAAGCAGATTGGCTCGTGGGTTCGGTGACCTTACTGATGGTATTTGATGCTGCACGCCGTTTAATGGGGTGGGCACTGCCGCTTATTTGCTTAAGTTTTGTCGCCTATGCGTTATTTGGCCAGTACCTACCCGAGGTGCTAATGCATCGCGGTTATGGACTAGACCAAGTTATTTCGCAGCTTTCTTTTGGTACCGAGGGTATTTATGGTACGCCCACTTATGTCTCTTCCAGCTATATCTTTTTGTTTATCTTATTTGGTGCCTTTTTAGAGCAAGCAGGCATGCTGGCTTTGTTTAATGATATTGCTATTGGCTCTGTGGGGCATACCCGCGGTGGTCCGGCCAAAGTATCAGTTTTATCTTCCGGTATGATGGGTACCATCAATGGCTCAGGAGTTGCCAACGTAGTCAGCACTGGTCAGTTTACTATTCCTTTAATGAAGAAATTTGGCTTCAAGTCAGACTTTGCTGGCGCCGTAGAGGCCACCAGTTCTATGGGCGGGCAGATTATGCCACCGGTGATGGGTGCCGTGGCCTTTATTATGGCTGAGACCATTAATGTGCCGTATGTGGAGATCACTAAAGCGGCATTAGTACCGGCTATATTGTATTTCTTTACCGTGTTTTTAATGGTGCATTTAGAGGCTGGCCGTGCCGGGCTCAATGGCTTGCCAAAATCTGAATGCCCTAATCCTTTGGCGGCACTGAAGCAACGCTGGTATTTATTAATGCCATTGATTGCCTTGATCGTCATGCTATTTTCAGGCTTTACGCCATTATTTGCTGGCATGATGGGCCTAGCACTCACAGTGGTGTTAATAATGGGGAATGGCCTAGCCAAACATCTGAATGCGACCGTGTTGCGTTACGGATTTTGGATAGTGTTGGGTTTGGCCTGTGCAACCTTTAATTATTACGGTATTACTGCCATCTTCGCCATAGTGGCCGTCTTAACAGTATTACTATTGGCCAAACGCGAACAAGGCGTTTTAGAAACCGTGGTGCAAGCTTTATACCGAGGCGCAATTCATGCTCTGCCGGTTGGCGTAGCCTGTGCCTTAGTAGGCGTGATTATTGGTGTGATATCGCTAACGGGTGCCGCCACCATAGTCGCTGGTTTCATCGTGCAACTGGGTTCTCATAGCCTGTTGCTATCTTTGCTGTTAACTATGGTTACTTGTTTAATACTGGGTATGGGGATTCCAACCATTCCTAACTATATTATTACCAGCTCTATTGCCGCGCCGGCTTTACTTGAGTTAGGAGTGCCATTAATTGTTTCGCATATGTTTGTATTTTACTTTGGCATTATGGCGGATCTCACGCCCCCGGTAGCGTTGGCAGCATTTGCCGCCTCGCCCATCGCTAATGCGTCAGGCCTCAGGATCGGCATGCGCTCATTGCAAATTGCCATCGCCGGTTTCGTGGTGCCCTTTATGGCAGTTTATGCACCAGAGCTTATGTTGCAGGGGGATGCGGGATTATTCGCTACCATCTTTGTCATCATTAAGGCGTTGCTGGCAGTCTCGTTGTGGGGGATGGGAGTGATAGGTTACTGGTTACGTCCATTCAGCTTTGCTGAGCGTTTACTCGCCGTGTTGGCCGCCGTAATGTTGGTTTTTGCGCTGCCCTTTAGTGATGAAATAGGCATCATGCTAGCGTTATTATTGCTAAGCAGACACTGGCTGCAGTTTAAACGCCAGCCACCAGTGGCTGTCGCTTAATATGCTGTGTCTTAGTACTGCTACTATGACGGTAATGCTGCTCTCGGGCAGCATTACGCTTAACTGGCAGCATTCCATTGAGAAAACTCATTGGCAGGAAAGCTATCAACTAAGTGAGGGACAATTGCGATTAACCCATGCAAGCGTGCAAGGATCTGGTGCGGGTATGGAACCGCCTCCTGAGGCTGTGTTGCGCAATGGAGCTTGGCATTGGCAACCTGATATCACCCTAGATCAGCTAACCCTAGCAAGCTCTGAGTTTACTGCTGAGTATACCTTGTGCACTGATCCTGAGTCGTGTTTTCCGCTTAGTCACTGGGTGCCGCAGGGGAGCAGCGTAACCTTGCTAGCTTGTGTTGACGTAGAGGAAACAGAGTATTAATAAACCATCATTAAACGTTTTTTGGTTACTGGGTGGCTTGCTGTTCATCTTGTTGCTGATTGTGGTGTGGTTTAGTAGTTGGCAGCGTCAGTGGCAAGAGCAAGAACAAAGTGCCCAGCAACAGTTACTGGTTTATCGCACCGCTCTGGAATCAGAAATTGCTCGCTTCGAGAATGTACCCCGAGCCTTACAAGAACACCCAGTGTTACTGGGTGCTCTGACCTATGCTAACGATCCAGAAGCCATTAAGAAGGCCAATCTGCTGCTGGAGCAATTAGCCACTGCTACCGGTATTGAAGCTTTGTATATGATGAATGATCAAGGCGTGGTGCTAGCCACAAGCAATTGGCGCCAGCCCCATTCCTTTGCTGGACAAAACTATCTGTTTCGACCTTATGTTTATGACGCCATGGAGGGCAGCTTTGGCGAATATTATGGGGTAGGTGCGACGACTGGCATCCCTGGGTACTTTTTTGGTTTGCCTGTGGGAAATGCGCGACAGCCGCAAGGTGTGTTGGCGGCAAAAATTACTTTATTGGATCTAGAACAAAGCTGGACTTTAAGTAAAAACTTGGTGATGGCAGTCGATTCCGATCAAGTCGTCACGCTCAGCTCTTCTCCAGATCTTAAATTTAAAACGCTAGCCCCGTTAACGGATGAAGCGCTGGCGCGCATCGCACAAACTCGACAATATTATCCGCTGCCCTTAACGCCGCTGGCGCTGAGCCATCAGCAGCAACAGCAACTCGTATGGCAAGGTATTCAATATCAAGTGAGTGAAGTGTATCTGCCTAAAAATCAGTGGCGATTACAGTTGTGGTCTCCTAGTCGGCCGTTAATTCAGCATGCTACCTTAGTTACCTCTTTAACCGCTTTTAGCATTATTGCTATGATCCTTTTGCTGCTCTACTGGCGACAACGCCGACGCTATATTCTTGCCCAATTGCGAGCGAAAGAAGAGCTAGAATATAAAGTTTCTACCAGAACCTCGGCGCTAGCGTTGTCTAATCAACAACTAGAGCATCAAGTGACGGAACGCTTTCAAGTAGAGGCTAAGCTTAGAGCCATGCAGCATGAGCTAATCCACACTAATCGCTTAGCTGCGCTTGGACAGATGGCCGCCAGTGTCGCTCATGAAGTGAATCAACCCTTAACCGCTCTCAAAAATCAGTCGATTAATACCAAGCTATTACTAAACCAAGGCCAACACACACAAGTTGTTGCTAGTTTAGAGGTAATGGGTACGCTGGTAGATCGAATTGCTCGACTTACCTCACAACTTAAAAACTTTGCCGCCACTCGCCGTAAAACTCGGGGAGAATGTCGGCTCGATGAGGCGTTAGAAAATGTATTAAGCTGGTTGAACCCAAGATTAACAGAACAAAACATTAGCCTCGACCGATCACAAGCTCGTGATTTGCTGTTACCGATAGAGCTGCATGCTTTAGAGCAGATATTGGCTAATATACTGGAAAATAGTGCCGATGCGCTTACCGACCAACCGCAGCCGATGATCACGTTGAGCGCGCAGCCAAGCGGGCTAGCTATATATGATAATGGCCCCGGTATCGCACCTGAATTACTTGATAAAGTCACAGAGCCGTTTTTCTCTACTAAGCAATACGGCAAGGGGCTAGGTTTAGGTTTAGCCATAGTTAGAGACTTGATCGAGGCCAGCGACGGTAACCTTACTTTATATTCGCCCCCAGCAGGGGGAACTCATTTTATTCTTAGTTGGAAAGTAGACTCGTGAATAAAGCTCATGGCATTGAAGTTTGGCTAGTCGAAGATGATGATGATGTTCGCCAAACATTATTACAGACCCTGCAGCTTTCGGGCATTAAAGCTCGAGGCTTTATCCGGGCTGAACTGGCATTACACTCGCTAGTTCCTGAGGCTCCAGTAGTGGTATTGTCTGACGTGCGTATGCCCTCTATGGATGGCTTACAATTGTTGCAACATTTACAACAATTCGATATTGATTTACCGGTTATCTTGCTCACAGGTCATGGTGATATTCCCATGGCCGTAGAAGCGATGCGCCTTGGTGCCCAAGATTTTTTTGAGAAACCTTTTGAACCTGAGCAGTTGTTGCATAGCCTGCAACGAGCTATAGATAAACGCAGCCTTATATTAGAAAATCGGCGCTTACGTAAACAACTCGCCAATCAAAAAGGCCTGCCCTTAATCCTTGGTCAAACACCGCAAATAGAGCAGCTGCGTTGTCAAATCGATAATATTGCCGATACCAGTGCCAGCGTACTTATCTTGGGCGAAACAGGTACCGGTAAAGAAATGGTAGCACGCAGCCTACATCAAAGTAGCGGTCGCAAGGGTAACTTTGTGGCAGTGAACTGTACCGCCTTGCCAGAGTCTATTTTTGAAAGTGAGATGTTTGGTGCCGAACCGGGTGCCTATACCGGCATTAATAAAAGACGTATTGGTAAAATGGAGCATGCCAATGGTGGTACGTTATTTTTAGATGAAATAGAGGGGATGCCTTTAATTTTGCAAGCAAAAATGTTGCGGGTCTTGCAAGAGTCGGTACTAGAAAGATTAGGCGGTAATAAAGCCATTAATATTGATGTGCGTATAGTTGCGGCTACTAAAGTAGACCTACTGAGCGCCAGTGATGCAGGGAATTTTCGAGCAGATCTTTACTTTCGTTTAAATGTGGTAACCCTAACCTTGCCACCATTACGCGAGCGCCGCGCTGATATTCCGCTGCTGTTCTTACATTTTGTCGATCAAGCTAAGCAGTCTTATCAACGTAATGTATCGGCGCCTAGTGATGACATGATACAAACACTGATTCAAAAAGACTGGCTGGGTAACGTACGCGAGCTGCGCCATTACGCAGAGCAATATGTATTAGGCGTACTGCCCGCCCAAGATGTGCCGTCACTAGAGTTAAGCTTACCCCAGCAATTGCTGCAACTAGAGCAGCAACTAATTTGTAACGCTATGAGCAATCAACAAGGTAATGTGGCATTGGCCGCGGAGCAGCTGGGCATACCTCGTAAAACCCTATACGATAAGTTAGCTAAGTATAAAGCTTAATCAACTACTGTAAATCTTCAAAAGCTATTTATTGCTTCTGAACATTAAAATGCATAGATTCAATGATCCAGTGTTCATGGGCTTAATAACCTAATAAGGTCGTAATTAAGTATTATTTTTCAACAATAGATTTCATCTAAGTTAAGCTCACGCTACTATTAGCAGATACAATTATTGGGTCTAACTGTTACTTATGCGCCTTTTCCGAGAGATTATCATGTCATCGTTAGTGTTAACGACATTAGCTTCACCTATGGCAACTGCAACGCAATACCCACATAGCATTAGCTCTGTGGTATCTGAATATGGTGGTTTGGCTGAAATTCGTATGAAGCCTTATTTTATGCGCGCCAATGTAGCTTATCCTCCGCAAGAAGTGGTGTTGCTAGCTACTAAAGAAGAGCGAGAGCTTGAGCTGTGGGCGCGTGATCATGGGGATTTTACCTTTATTCGTAGCTATCCCATTCGTAAGGCCAGTGGCCAAGCTGGGCCTAAACTCAAAGAGGGTGATAAACAGGTACCTGAAGGTATTTATCGTATTACGCATCTAAACCCTAATAGTCTATTTCATTTATCAATGGGCCTAGATTATCCCAATTCCTATGACTTAATGCGTGCGGCAAAAGAAGGGCGTACCGATTTGGGGGGCGATATTTATATTCATGGTAAAGCGCAATCTACAGGCTGCTTGGCGGTAGGAGATATTGCAGTAGAAGAACTGTTTGTATTAGTAAACCAGGTGGGAACCCATAATGCTTCTGTAGTGATTGCCCCTCACGATCCTAGGCGCAAGCCTTTAGATGGTTTTTCGGCTAACTTACCGCGTTGGGCTGTCGAATTGTATGCCGATATTTCACGGGAGTTTGCTAAGTTTCCTAATAGCGATATTTAAGGCAAGGCTGCCAACGCCGTTGGCTAACTCAAATGTGCCTTATGTCACAGCCTTATTTAAATTAAATATATGTAAAGTCTAATGTTGTTATAATAATCATATGATAAAGCTTTGTATTATTGGAGAATAACTCCAGATTTAATAATCTGATATGTCGGCGCTAACTAAGGGATTAAACAGTATGTTTGGCAGCAAAGCAAAAAAGCAGGTCGTAGATTTAGAGCAAAAATTAGCAGCGACCCAAGCGCATTATGAAACTAAACTGGCCGCGCAACAAAGTAAACTCACCGAGCTGCAAGTACAAGTGAGTAAGCAGCAAGCGGCACAGCAACTGTGTAATGATCTAACGAGTGTGGTATTGCAAGGTACTGATATGCTGGGCTCTATTAGAGAAAGTATGGTGGTGAATGCGCAGGCTTTATTAGAAGAGCAAGCCAAGCTTACCGAAATGGAAGAAGTATTTGCCCAAACATACCAAGCGACAGATACCTTAAAAACTCGTGCACTGGCAATTAATACAGAAGTTAATCACAGCGCAGAAAGCTCTGCCGTATTAGCGGAAACAGCCAATAAGATCAGCAACTTTGTGTCGGTTATCCAAGGTATTTCTGAGCAAACAAACTTACTTGCACTAAACGCGGCTATTGAAGCCGCCAGGGCGGGTGAGCAAGGGCGAGGCTTTGCTGTAGTAGCAGAAGAAGTGCGTAACCTAGCCACCCAAGCTCATGAAGCCAGTGGTAATATTAGTGTATTAGTGCAACATGTGCTTGAGCAAAGTCAGACTATTAATAGCTCAGTGGCAGAGTCACTAGAAAGTACCAATGAAGTGTCTGCCTCATCCCAGCAAATTGATGAAGTCACGCGAGAAGTTATGCAGCATGCAAACAGCATGCGCAGCGTGATAAGGCGCAATGCGGCATCGGCTTTTTTAGAGGCGGTTAAGCTGGATCATGCCGTCTGGAAAAATGAGGTTTATCAGTGTGTTGATACTCAACAGTTTGATACTGAATTAAGCACTCACAGAGACTGCCGTTTGGGTCAGTGGTATTACCAAGGGCGAGGTGCCCAATTATACAGTCATTTAAGATCATTCGGGCGTCTTGAAAGCAGTCACGAAATGGTGCACAAAGCAGGGTTAGATGCATTACAAGCATGTGCCAGTGGCGAACAGCAACAGGCTATACAGGCATTACAACTAATGGAACAATCAAGCTTAGAGGTTACTAATGTGCTAACTGAGCTAGAAAGTGAGATGCAAGCTAATTTTGCTTAATCGCCCTAAGCCGGGCATAAACAGTGGTCCGGCTCATATTTAACTGGCGTGCTGTGGCACTCATATTACCGCCGCACTGAGCCAAGGTATCTATAATCAATTGATCCGTTACAGATTTTAAATCCTTGGGCTTTGTTGTCTGCTCCGTTAAGGGAGGGAGAGCAGAGAAATGGGTTAAATCAATGGCGTGCCCCTCGGCTAATATAATAGCCACTTCTAATTGCTGTTTAAATTGACGAATATTTCCCGGCCAGTGATACGCCCGCAGTGCACTAATAACTTCATCACTGAGTGTGGTGGGAGAAAAGAGGGCATGAGAGGCGGCGAGTTTCTGTAATAGCTGTTGTAATAACGCTGTAAACTCAGCCTCTGAATACGCTCGCAGTGGCGGCAGTGTTAAGGCATAACCATTGATTCTAAAGTATAAATCTTGGCGAAAAGTCCCTTGCTCTACCATGGCTGCAATATCTTGGTGGCTGGCGGCCACTAGCTGAAAGTCAACCGCTTGTGGTTGATGACATCCCAAGGGCGTCACGGTTTTTTCTTGCAACACTCTTAACAACCGCGTTTGTGCCGCCAGAGGCAACTCACCAATTTCATCAAGAAACAACACTCCCTTATCGGCGGCTCTAATATACCCAGGCCGACCCTGTTTGCTCCCACCAGTAAAAGCCCCCGCCACATAACCAAATAACTCGGCTTCTAATAACTCGCATGGCAATGCCCCACAATTTACGGCAATGAGTGGCCCCGAGGCACGGTTGCCTGCTTGATGTAAACAGCGAACTAAGTGATCTTTACCGGTGCCGGTTTCTCCTTGAATAAGCAGCGGAATATGGTGGTTCATTAATTTAAGTGCGCGATGTTCATTCGCAGTTAGCGCAGTCTCTGTAAGAAGGGCAGTTGAAGCGGTCGTCTGAGAGTGACGCCTTTTATCCATTGTAGGTTGGCGGCTGAGTAAAACAATTCCTTGTTTAACGGGAGTGAGCTCGCCTTGTTGCAAACCATGGATCATGGTTGGTATATCGAGATCCGTTAACCATTGCCGAGCACTACGATTTGCCCCTAATACTTGGCCATTTTCTCGTAACGCAACAATACCCGACCAAGGTTGCTGTAAGCTGCCAGCATCGGGGGCGAGGTTGAGGATCCAATGTGTATGCGCTTGATTAATCACCAAGGCATTTTCAAGCGCTAAGGCCATCAGCCTGGCCGTTAATGGCATATCTTGGCAGTGCTCGCCTATTTCGCTTGAAATATCTATAACCCCTAGCATGTCACCGTTAGGTGATAATACCGGGCAAGCACTACAGCTAATCTTTTGGTTGGTCGCCAAAAAATGCTGCTGGCCTAGCACGCTTACCTCAGCTTGTTCTTTTAGTGCCGTGCCTATGGCGTTCGTACCCATGTGTTGTTCGTGCCAGCTAGCACCGCTGGCAAGGGCAATTTTTTGTGCCTTGTTACCAAAGTAAGGGTCACCGGCGCTCAATAAAATAGTGCCTTGAGCATCAGCAAACAATAACCGGCAACGACGCCCCTGTTGTAACTGTTCAAACAGCGGCAAGTGTGTATTGAGGTGATGCAGCAAAGAAGCATGGTGTTGTTGAGCATGATGTAAAGCGGTTTGGTCCAATAATTCGGGTGCATGATGACTGTGCTGGCTTAAGCCATAGTCGTGACTACGTTGCCATGAACGCATCAGTAACTGCGACTCTTGCTCTGGATGTGTGAGCGCGGCTTTGTTCACTACATTCAATGTCATTGTTTTCTTCCTATTAAAATCGACCCGCTTGCACTGTTCATTTCTACTGTACATCTGCACTGTACAGCTTGTTCAAAAACAGCACACTTTATTATTGAAACATTCGTTTTTCATTATCATCACCAAACTAGATTAGCCCTCTAGAGTATGAATGTAACGGGTTTGTAATTTTATTTTATTGATTTGTGATAATTGGCACCTTGTTTGCAAATCATTAACTGAGTCAAAAGGCATTGCCAAGGGCAGCCTTAGGTTAAATCATTAATATATGCGCTATCTGCAAGGAGAGTCACTATGATTTATCAGCAACCAGGAACCGCCGGTGCCGTCGTTAACTTTAAGACGCGGTATCAAAATTTTATTGGGGGTGAATGGCAAGCGCCAGTCAATGGTATTTATATGGATAACCGTTCACCCGTTAACGGCGCAGTGTTTTGTGAGGTACCACGCTCAGATGCCGATGACATCGATTTAGCGGTTAAAGCTGCACAAACTGCTTTTGCAACCTGGAGCAAAACGGCGGTGGCCGAGCGCGCTAATGTCATGTTGCGTATTGCCGATCGCATAGAACAAAACATTGAAATGCTGGCGGTGGCCGAAACCTGGGATAACGGCAAAGCGGTGCGCGAAACTTTGGCCGCCGATATTCCGTTAGTGGTGGATCATTTCCGTTATTTTGCCGGAGCCATTCGTGCCCAAGAAGGATCAGCGGCCGAAATTAACGACACCACAGCCGCCTATCACTTTCAAGAAGCGGTGGGCGTGGTGGGGCAAATTATTCCGTGGAACTTTCCATTATTAATGGCCGCGTGGAAGCTCGCCCCCGTGTTGGCTTCGGGCTGTTGCACGGTATTAAAACCGGCTGAGCAAACGCCGGCATCTATCTTGGTACTTATGGAGCTAATTGGCGACTTGCTGCCCCCTGGCGTGATTAACGTGGTGAACGGCATTGGTAATGAAGCCGGTGAAGCCATATTGCGCCACCCCGGCATTGCCAAACTTGCCTTTACAGGCTCAACCCCCGTCGGCCAGCATGTATTGACTGCGGCGGCCGAGCGGCTAATTCCGTCTACCGTAGAGCTGGGCGGTAAATCCCCCAATATTTTCTTTGCCGATGTGTTTAATCACGAGCCTGAATTTGTTGATAAATGCATAGAAGGCATGTTGCTCACCTTCTTTAACCAAGGCGAAGTGTGCACCTGTCCGTCTCGTGCCTTAGTAGAAGAGAGCATTTATGATGAGTTTATGGAGCGGGTGTTAGAGCGCGCTCGCCAAATTAAACAAGGCAATCCATTGGATACTGAAACGCAAGTAGGGGCACAAGCGTCACGGGAGCAATTCGACAGAATATTGCGTTATATGGAAATTGGCCGAAGTGAAGGCGCCAAAATGCTACTAGGGGGCGAAGCCCACACCGTAAGCGGATTAGAAAACGGCTACTATATTCAGCCGACTATTTTTCACGGTGACAATAAAATGCGGGTCTTCCAAGAGGAAATCTTTGGCCCAGCTCTTGCCGTTACCACTTTTAAAAATGAAACAGAAGCCTTGGCTATCGCCAATGACACCGAGTTTGGCTTAGGGGCAGGGTTATGGACGCGCGACACTAATCGCGCTTATCGTATGGCTCGCGGTATTCAAGCGGGGCGTATTTGGATGAACTGCTACCACGCATACCCGGCCCACGCCGCTTTTGGTGGCTATAAAAAATCCGGCATTGGCCGCGAAACGCATAAGATGATGTTAGATCATTACCAGCAAACCAAATGCATGCTGATCAGTTACGACACCAACCCACTGGGGTTCTTCTAATTTAGGTAAACATGATCTAGCGTAATATCCTTTATATTATTCTCTATAAGCTTAATACAGGCTCGGCAAGATAAAGGCGGGCCTGCACTTTAAAGGGAGTGTCATTAGTACAAGTTATCTAACAGAGTGCGGGTGATACATTATTATAAAATACACCTGCATTCAGTTCTCTTTTTAACGTAATAAAGGAAGTGAATATGAGCACAGCGACATTTTATATGCCTTCAGTGAACGTTATTGGTGCCGGTGCCGTTGAACAAGCCGTGAATGAATTAAGTCAGTTAGGGTTTAAACACGCCCTTATTGTGACGGACAAACCGCTGGTTGAATTAGGCTACGCCGGTAATTTACAGCAAGCATTGGCCAAGCAAAATATTAACGCCTGTATATTTTCTGATGTGCAAGCCAACCCCACCACCGGTAATGTAAGCGCGGGCTTGGCCATGTTGCGCGAACATGACTGTGACTTTGTAATTTCATTAGGTGGTGGCTCCCCCCACGACTGCGCCAAAGGCATTGCCTTGGTGGCCAGTAATGGCGGCGATATTCGAGATTACGAAGGCGTAGACTGCTCTAATAAGCCTCAACTGCCACTGGTAGCGATTAACACCACCGCCGGTACCGCTTCAGAAGTCACACGGTTTTGTATTATTACCGACGAAGACACCCACATTAAAATGGCCATTGTGGATAAAAACGTCACCCCCATTATGTCGGTTAACGATCCGGTATTAATGAAAAATATGCCGAAATCTCTCACCGCCGCCACCGGTATGGATGCCCTCACTCACGCCATAGAAGCCTATGTCTCTACTGCGGCCAACCCCATTACCGACACCTGTGCCCTAAAAGCGGCCACCTTGATCAGCCAGTACTTAGTGCGCGCGGTAAACGATGGCACTGACATGGAAGCCCGCGAGCAAATGGCTTATGCCCAGCTATTAGCCGGTATGGCATTTAATAACGCATCGCTAGGTTACGTACATGCCATGGCCCATCAATTAGGGGGCTTTTACGACTTACCTCATGGGGTTTGTAATGCCATTTTACTCCCCCACGTACAGCGCTTTAACAGCCAAGTGGCCAGCGAGCGTCAAACCGACATTGCTGCCGCCATGGGGTTAGAAGTAGCAGGGCTAAGCCATGAAGAGGGCGCTAAATTATGCATCGACGCCATTGTACAACTGGCCGATAAAGTAGGGATTCCTAAGGGTTTAGCCGGATTAGGGGTACAAGAAGCCGACTTTGATACTCTGGCCACCAACGCCATGAAAGACGCCTGCGGCATAACCAACCCCATTCAGCCTAGCCATCAAGAAGTCGTTGCCATGTTTAAAGCCGCTTTTTAAGCGAGCTAATTAGGCCATAAACCCAATTAATGATTAGCATTTAACCACACGCTCAGTCACTTAAATAAGAGACTGGGCGTTTATTTATCTAGCTCCTTCCTAACTAGTGGGTAGTGCACCACAAACAATAGCGACTTTTGCGTTTCATTTTGCCTCGCAACTTGTCTATAATGCGAGGCCTCAATTGAGCCAAACTCGTCACATCGATGCTGCCTCATAACAAGGAAGATAAGGCAATAGCCGCCTGCAAGGCTCGGCGGTAGCCTTGCTAGCAGTCCTCATCGACAGGACTTCGCACCCCGAATCCTCCCTTGCGTACCGCATGGCTCGCTGCACGCCGCGAGCCAATAAATGGTGACGACGCACCACATTGCTGCGTGGGTCTATGGCCAACTGGCCATGAAAGCGAATAATACCCATCGTACTAAATAAGTAGTCAGTTGTACTGCCTGTAAAAGCCGAACAAAGGGGCCACTCCACCGACACGCTACAAGCACCTCCCTGTGGCGCTCAGCACATGACGTCCCTGTCATGTGATGGTCGGTGGAGTCGCTCCCTTTATCCGACTCTAGGTTGTAGAGTCGCCTGTGATTAGGGCTAGCTGACAGTCTAGTGCCTCAAAGGAGCTGACTCTGTTTCCTTTTTATAGCGCATTTAAATAGAGCGAATATTTAGTGTGATTGGTATAAATCGCTTAACCCAGTGGCAATAAGTTTGCTCGGTTTTGTAGGCCAGATTTCGGCTACGAATTAAAGCGCGCAGTTGATCCATGAAGCGCGTAGGCTTGTCTGGTAGTCTTGGGGGACATCCAGCATCATGCTCTAGCTTTTTTGCTGTGTTTATATACAACAGTTTAGATCCTGACTACGAACATTGCACCCTGATTAAGGTGGAGCTATACGACAACTGTCGTAAAACTCCGCACTATTTACTTTATAAAGCTTACAAGTCACTGAAAAATATGGAATAGTTGTTGTGCTTAAAAATGAATAAGCGAACAGCCACGTTGCATAAAAAGCGACACGTGACGCTTATTTCCTAAGATGTTATTTCAACTTTCACTCAAGTGTTTGATAATAATCTGTTTTTTAATGATGGTGTTTATGTTTTGCAGAAATAAGCGCGTTTTGCATAGATGTCATTTGTCGTTGAATTAGCTGTTAACTGGCTCGTCTGGTTTGGCTTTTTGCCAGCTTGAAGTAATAAATTCTGTAGGTAGCTTTGCTTTTCATCTCAAGCTCTAGCCGAAAGCTCTTGGCTTCGCTTTGGTATTTTCAGTAAAGTTAGGCGGTCACTTGCAGCCTTCGGGTTTTATTTGGCAAGTGACTCTTCCGGGCTTGGTCCGCTGCGCTTATAGAAGTATTGGCCGCTCGCCAAGTTAACCAGTCACCTAAGTCGGACGCTCGTACCTCGCGCCGCTTGGCTCAAGCGTTATGAGTCAGTTATCTGCCAAATACGGAGTCGTTTTTTAGACTTATAACCGAGCTTTGCAGGCTGAAAC
>NZ_JBQDEX010000001.1:0-71884 GCF_052084945.1 Oceanisphaera sp. | reverse complement strand
CTCGATAATAGCTGTCAGATCAACGACGGCTTACGGATAGGTCGTAAACTATTACTCGATCTCAATGATATGGGCATGCCCACTGCCAGTGAGTTTCTCGATATGATCACCCCGCAATATATGGCGGATCTGATGAGCTGGGGTGCGATTGGCGCTCGTACTACTGAGTCTCAAGTGCACCGTGAACTGGCCTCCGGTCTTTCTTGCCCAGTCGGTTTTAAGAACGGCACCGACGGCACCATTAAAGTGGCGGCAGATGCCATAGGGGCAGCCAGTGCCTCACATCACTTTTTGTCGGTGACAAAGCTTGGGCATTCGGCCATTGTGCAAACGGCGGGTAACCCTGATTGCCATATTATTTTACGCGGTGGTCGCGCACCTAACTACAGCGCACAAGATGTGGCCGAAGTATGCAGCGCATTAGATAAAGCGGATCTGCCACAAAATATTATGGTCGACTTTAGCCATGCCAATAGCAGCAAGCAATATCAGCGGCAAATGGTGGTGTCTGAAGACGTGAGTGCACAAATTGCCGGTGGCCAACAGGCCATTATGGGGGTGATGGTCGAAAGCCACTTAGTCGCTGGTCGCCAAGACTTAACCGACGACTTAACCCAGCTCACTTACGGCCAGAGCGTCACCGACGCCTGCATCGGTTGGGACGACACCGAAACTATGCTGGCGCAATTAGCCGACGCCGTGAAGGCGAGACGCGGTTAACCGAGGCCCATCGGATAGCTTTAAGCCGTAAGCTAGAAGCGATAAGAAAAATGCTAAAAATAAAAAAAGGAGCTGAAAGGCTCCTTTTCTGTATCTGACTAACAGTGAGCTATCTGCTTATACGAGTCTAAATAAAATATTTTCTAGGGCTGCTAAGGCGTGCCGTTATTTCAACTTAGTTTTGCTAACGTCGTTCCTTTGCTTATAGCTGATCTTTAAGCCAGCTGTCGTGCAGCCACTTTTCAGTTTTACGATGTCCTGGGAAGGTTATCCAAGTGATATCGCGCTCGAAGATCATCGGTTGCTCATCTGCACCCACGATAACCCAAAACCACAAGCCATCGGCTAGGTTGCGTGCTTTCACTTTCATGCCAGTGAGTTTGACGGTTTCGCGGCGGTCATTACGTTCAATCATAATGGGCTCGTCGTGGGGTTTAACCCAGCTAACTTTCATCCGTGGCAGTAGCTCTGGCGCGTTTTCTGTTAAGAACACGCGGGCGATCTCTTCACTGCGCTCAGGGCTAGGCAGGGCAGTATTAACCAGATCAAGGGAGATATTGGCAAAGCCCTTTAACGTGCCATTAGCGGCGATCAGGGTGCTGAAATGCTCTCCTTCAATACCGCCGTTACGATCGTCTTTACGTACATAACGCGTGAGGGTGGCCGCCTCGCCATCGACACTGACCTCGCGACTCCAAGCCTCTTTATGGCTGCTGGGTACCATGTGTGCAACAACTGAGTTTTGCATCGAATTCTCCTCAATTTTATGAGTGGCAGCCTGGGTGTAGGCTGGTAATAGAGTGGTGGCTGAGGCGATAAATATCGTCAGCAGCAGGGTATGGGAACGTCGTTTTTTCATCGTAGATCTCCGGTAATGAGTAAATATGATGTTACAAATGAGATGAGTGATTGATGGCCTCCCTGTTACTTCTTAAACCTGCGATGGCATAAAGTGCACATGCCCCTAACAAACTCGACAATAAAAACAACATACTTTCGAGACGCATATCTGCGGTTTGCTGCGCCAGCCAAGGTCCGAGGCTAGCGCCTATCCAAAGCACAAAAGTGTAGAGTGCGACCGCCATGCCACGCACAGACGCATGAGTCACACTGGTCACCCGAATAATCAGCCCCGGCACACTGATGCCAATACCGGCTACGAACAGCAAGTTCGCTGCCACGAATACCGCAATATGCTCACTACCTATTAATGCACTGAGCGCGAGGCCTGCGGTTGCACAAATTAAGCCTGCGCTAATCACGCGCTCAGCGCCTAAGCGAGGGATCATGGCGGCCACGGCCAATGGCATCAGAAAAGCCGGTGCCGCCAGCGCTCGTAACATCAGTGGCGAAATATCATGGTGGGCAAATTCGGCGGCAAAGCGCAGGTCCAGCCCCATGTAAAAAGCCACAAAACACAGCAATAGAAAAAAGGCGGGCACATACACTCGACGTAAATTTGAGTCGACTAATAAGTGTCCCAGTGACAAGTAGTTAGGTAGCAAACTCGGTAGATCCAGTGGTGCAGGCGTATCTTTAGGCGTGCGCCAAAGTTGCCATGCGGTCAGCGCATAAACAGCACATAAGGGCAAAAATGCCGCTCCTATCCCCCAGCGAAGCGTCACTAGCCCACCATAGATTTGTCCTAATAGTCCGGCAGATAAAAATGCACTGCTCATCCAAGCGATGCTCCAAGCGCGCTGGCGTGCTGTGCCCCGCTCCGCTAAGTAAGCAATCGCAACCGGAGGAAAAGAGGCCGCGACTAGTCCCTGCAATATGCGTCCAATCACTAATTGAGATTGCGTTTCGGCGAGCGCAAGCAGAGCCGTAACAACCGCTAATGCCAACAAGCCAGATACCATCACCTTGCGCCTGCCAAGCCTGTCCGATAGCGGGCCAAAAACTAAAAACCCAGCGGCATAGGTGAAGCCAAACGTACTGATCATGCCAGTGGCTCCTACCCCATATTTGTTCTCTAGCACATGCAGCACGGGTAATGGTAAATAGAGCAAAGACACCACAGCCAACGCGCAGAGTACGACTAACGCCCGTAGGGCTAACGAGGGTGATTCATTATTGAGTACCGGCTGATGCTTAAGGGCTGCCATGTAATGCTCCTTACTGATATGTAGCTGGCTACATATATAAATAAAAATAATGATAGGGCTTCATTCCGCTCAACCATTCCTTAGGAAAGCATGCCGGCTTGATTGAGCTTCAACATTAACCGGTTAAGCATGGCTCGCTCGTCACTATCAAAATGTTCCATCAGCTTAGCCACCCAAGCGTAATGAGCAGGCAAGGCTTTCGCTAATATTTCGTCGCCACTCGCAGTTAAGAACACCAGCCAAGAGCGGCGATCCTCTGGATCAGGCTTACGGTGGCAAAAGTCACTGACTTCCATGCGGTCAATGGCGCGGGTCATGGTTTGTGAGGTCACCGACACACCATCCGCCAGTGCGCCGATACTTAAGCCCTGAGGATTGCGCTTCAACAAGATCATGACGAAAAATTGTGTTTGCGACAGTCCGCATGTTTGAGCAAGGTTAGCGTCAAACTCAGCCAACATCTCACTGGTAGCCGAGGCCCAGATCAACCAAGTGTGCAAACCATCCACATCCGGGTTTTGGTATTCTTCCCCCAGTCGCACCAAGGTTTCATAACTGGGTAAATCCTTAAGCTCAAACATAAGCCACTGCACCATCAATTAAATATCACAAACTGTAATGTAGTTAACTACATAATTATTGTCAAATTTTTGAAGTAACCGCTTCTCCTATGCGGGTCACGGTAGAGGCCCCGGTATCATCAAACTAGGTGCACTTCTGACATAGCTAAAGCAGTAATATTATTCATACTTTTCTTATTCAGATCTGTTTGAAGAGCAGAATTTATTATCCATTAAGTCTGCTTTTTAACCACAAGCTGTCAAAGGTCTGTTTCCCAATCCTTGCTGTATAAAATCAAGAAACGCTCTTGTCTTTGAGGGTAAGTAACGACGACTTGAGTAAAGCGCAAACAAGTGCAATGGGGCCGCCGATAGCTCAAATTCAACCTCAATTAATCGCCCATCTGCAATACTTGATTGGCAGGCCTCTCGCGATAAAATAGCAAAACCCACGCCAGAAACAGCCGCGCGCAACGCCATTTCACCGCTGTTGACACGGTAGTGTCCATTCACCGTAATGGTTTCAAATCCACCTTTGGTATTGACGAACTGCCAGGGCGCACCTTTTAACGCGCTTACCGTGGTAATACAAGGCAGCTTTTTAAGTTGCTCAATATGAGTAGGCATGCCGCAACGTTTAATAACTGAAGGGGCGGCAACTATGGTACAGGGAATAGTGACTAGGTGACGGGCGATATAATCACTGTCCTCCATCTGCCCACGAGTAATGATAATGGCGAGATCTAAATCTTCTCGTAACGACTCGAGACCCGACAAATTTGTGACACAGCTAAGTTCTACATCTGGGTAATGGCAGGCAAAATCGGCAATAATAGTCCCCAGTGTTGCTGGGCCAATTTCGTTTGGAATACAGATACGTAATGGACCTTGGAGTTGGACTTGCCGTGACGTTAACTCGGCTTCTGTTTGTTCCAATAACTCCAGTAATGGCTTTGCTCGCGCATAGAGTAGTTGACCTAACTGAGTCAATTTCATATGTCGGGTACTACGCTCAATAAGCTGAAGGTTCAGTTTTTCTTCTAACTGAGAAATGCAGCGACTCACGTTTGATGTGGGCATCTCAAGGGCTTTAGCTGCCCCGACAAAACTTTCCTTCTCCACCACAGCAGTAAAAATCTTTAGGGTTTTGAAGTTCAGAGCAGAATGCATAGACTATCCCAATATTGATAACAATCAATGCCATTTGTACCATCTAATGCTTAATGATGATAGCAGGTAGGCTCTAGATATCTCTCATCAATGGGACAACTATGATGCCGTTAGCTCAACATACTTTTAACCAAAAGGCTCTCATTCGGATGGCTATTGTAACTTCCTTTATTCAGTTCACGAATGCACTGGAATACATGGTGTTCAACCCTATTTTTACTTTTATGGCAGGGGATTTCTCAGTTCCCGTATCGTTCTCAGGCTATGTATCTGGTGTTTATACATTGGGCGCCGTCCTTTCTGGAGTGGCTGCCTTTTACTGGATAGATAGGTTTAATAAGAAGCGTTTTTTAATTATCAATATGGCGCTGCTAGGCACGTTGACGCTTCTGATTACGTTCACCACTAATTTTAGTACTCTTCTGACACTACGATTCTGCGCAGGGTTGGTTGGAGGGACGACGATGGGGGCAAGTACCAGTTTATTGATAAACGGTACTCCGGCTAACTTACGCGGCAAAATGCTGGCAACCGTGATTGCATCATTTTCGGTGGTAAGCATTGTCGGAATGCCCATGATGTTGTTCTTGTCCACACATTATGGTTGGCATGTCGCCTTGGGGGTAATTTGTGCATGCTGTCTGTTGGCGTTGCCATTGATTGTATTCATCATTCCCAAAGACTCTGCCCCCTCAGAAACTAAGAACAGGCCGTCTCTCGATGCGGACACTTTACTGTTTGCCTCGAGCAATGCGTTGGTACAGTTCAGTCCGATGCTGATTATTCCCATGTTAGTGCCATTAATGACGCAGCAGTTAGGCGTGTCGCAAAACCTGTTACCTTGGTTATTTTTCATTGGCGGTATAGCAGGTTACCTTTCTACAAAGATAACCGGTGTGTTAACCTCACGTTATTCCACTCTGCTTCTAGCTACAGGTTCAACCCTAGTCTTTATACTGAGCTTGTTAGTACTGGTCATGGACTATCAGAATGCAGCATTGTTTATCATCTTATTTCTCGGTGGATCGTACAGTCGTCTAGTCTCATCTTCGACCATTACAATTCAGTTCCCTGATGATAAGCAACGCGCTGGGTTTGTTTCATTACAAACATCGATCATGTATCTGGTAACAACCATCGCGTTCTTCCTTTCTCCCTTACTGCTATCCAACGACGACATAACGCTACAAAGTATAAGCAGATTGCTGATGATATGTGCCATAGCCGCATTAGGATTCCCAATTATCGTGTTTATTTTGCAAAAGAAACTCACCAAACGTTTTCGCTTGTTAGCTGTAACATCATGACGGCCAATTTTGCCACTTAAAGAGCCTTCCTTGTGAATATAAGTTATCTACTTATATTGGTTTAATATTTATAATGTCACGTATTACGTACAGCATGCCAAGGGTAGCAACCGACAATAAAAAAACACCGGATGCAATAGATACGTAACGGCTCTCAATGTTACACATAAACTTATTAATTAGCAGGCTGTAACCGAACAAGATAAGAAAGTCAAACACAATCCAAACTAAAGTAAGAATAATTATCCCATATGAAAAATTTGGCGCTACATTGATGAACTGAGGAAAAAATGCAACAAAGAATATAATGTCTTTGGGGTTAGCTATGCCAACTAGAAATCCACTTAATAAGGATGAAGGTTCTTTTTTAAAAGTATCAGCGTCCTCTTTTATCATGGATCTAGGTGAGCGTAAGTCAGTGAGTAATGTGTTGGTGGCAAGCCAGCCAATATAGATGCAACCCATGATACTAATTATGTTGAATAACATAATATTTATGGTTAATAAGCCAGAAATAATAATAGCTGCCACTCCAATTAAGAGTAGTGAAGCAAGGTTAGTTCCTATAATGGTAAGGAATGCTGTCCTTAATCCCTGTTTAGATGCAGCATTAAGTACTAAGGCCACAACTGGCCCTGGGGTAGCAATTAATAAAGTGATCGTTGTCGTGTAGGCTAATAGCAATGTATAGTTCATGTATACCTCTACTTTATGACTTTAACGACAAAGGACATTTAGAGGCAAATAAGCTGTTAGGTTCATTCAATTGATATTGTTTCCATTCTTTACTATTCCCTTCACCATAAAACCCTAATTCATTAGGCACTATGCCATCATTATATAACTTAATGCGCTCTCTAATTTTATTTCTAACTTCAATTCCTCTCTTGTCATTTACTCCTGCTATTATATCAAAGTTTCCACGTGGGTTGATGATGAAAGTGATATGTCTCCCCAGATTACGACTCTTCATTTTCTTATGGCTTGGGCAGCTCATGTTCACAAATAACTCTATTCCGCCAAAGCAAAATGTCCAATTATTATTTTCAGGATTAAGTGGTATGTTGCTGGGCCAAGATTCAGTATCTAAATCATGTATTGTTTGTAGTTGCTCCCAGCAAAATGTATGCTCTTTTTTTATATTTTTAAGATTGCTATTTTCAAAAATAATGATTAATGGAGAATACAAGCGTTGTTCTACCGGAACGTTTTTCACAAAGTTGATGTATTGTGTCACACCTAATTTTAAATCATGTAACCGTTCCTCTTCACTTACGAATAAGAATATTAAAGATTTTTTCTTTAAGGCATTCCTTCCAAATAGGCAAGGGAATGCCTTATTGTGTAACACACTAATGAAATCTTCATAAGCATCTAAAACCCAACTCTTGTGGTTGTTACATTCACTTCGATTATAATTTTCTTCTAAAGAAAATTGGTTGGTTAGCACGCCTAATGAATTTTTATCCATCATAAATCTGTACCCTTTCTGTAATGTATTTTAGGTCGTCATTATTCCTTAGTGTGATAGTGATTGAAAAATGGAAAAAACTCAGGTTAACTATGACAAATACTCATGATGGAGTTTGATATTGTCTAAAAGGCTTCCCCCACTTTATGCCTTGCGAGCATTTGAGAGCGCCGCTCGAATCGGTTCATTTACACTCGCCGCCGATGAGCTAAATTTGACCCAAAGTGCAGTCAGTAAACACATTAAAACGTTAGAGGAGTTTTTTAGTTGTCAGCTGTTTACTCGTATTGGGCCTAGAGTGAAGGTGACACCACAAGGGGAAATTTTTGCCTCTGAACTAAAGCATATTTTTAAGCGATTGCAAGATGCATGCGATGCCTTTAAAAGCCAAGAAAATACACTGCGTCTTAAAGCACCCTCTACTTTAACTATGCGCTGGTTACTCGACTGTTTAAGTGAGCATAAGAAAACCTCACCACCGTTCAATATACAAACAACCAGTGTTTGGATGGATATAGATACAGTTGATTTCTTTAGTGAGCCCTATGATTGTGCAATTTTACTTGGTCAGGGTAGTTTTGGTCACGGCACAAAAAGTATTAAATTATTTGATGAATGGTTAGTTCCTGTATGTTCTTCTATCTTGTTTAAAAGTGATGGTGAGATGAAAATAAGCGAGTATGAGCTTATTCACCCCTCCCCCGATCGTCGAGACTGGCGTCGCTGGTTGCAGCGGGCAAATATAGCGGAGGATATTGACATTACTCAGGGGAAAGTTTTTGATAGCTTAGAGCAAGGTAGTGCGGCGGCAGCTGCTGGGCACGGGGTAGCTATTGGCGATCTAGTGTTATGCATGAATGCGCTTAATAATAAGCAATTGATCTTGCCAGTTAATAAAGCGGTTAAGACGGGGGATGGTTATTATATGGTTTATCCTAGTCATAATAAAAAAGAACATTACATAAATCAGTTGTGCATATTCCTTAAAAGTAGTGTGCCCAATATTAATGATAATAATATTATATTTATTGATTAGCGACTGAGAGAATTTGCTGGACTAATCAAAGACCGAGATTCCAGTACCATCAAACTGGATGTGCTTCTGAGATAGCTAATACAGTGATCATATTCATAGCATGCGACGGTATCTGTTTGGAAGGTGAAAATGGGCGGGACTTAAAGCTACTGTTAATCACAACCCAGCAAGGGGTGTTTCCCAATCCTTGCTGTATAAGCTCCAGTAGCGCTCTGGTCTTTGACGGCAAGTCACGACGGCTTGAATAAAGCGCAAACAAATGTAATGGCACGGCCGGCAGTGCAAACTCAATTTCTATTAAGCGCTCGTCAGTAATGCTGGATTGGCAGGCCTCTCACGATAAAATAGCAAAACCCACGCCAGAAACAGCCGCGCGCAACGCCATTTCTCCGCTGTTAACACAGTAGTGTCCATTGACTTTAATGGTCCGAATCCACCAGTTTGGTCAGGGTGAGATCTCACACCTTTTGTAAGGTTTAATTGTAGGGTTTTCATACAAACATAGAAGCTATATGATCATTCTTGAATCATCGGTTAGCATGCTGGTCGGGTGAATATCGCTCAAACATTCTATTTGGTTAAAATATCAACAAAGTGGAATCCCGCCCTGCCAGTTTGGTATAGAATAATAACTAAGAATTTATATTTTTTATTGGGTCAACGTCTTTACGCTTAAGCGATAAGTATCTTTATTCTCGATAACTCCCCCAAACTCAGCTCTCACAATCATACCTTCTAAGAAAGTAATAATGGCCTCAGCTTTATCTTCTCGCTTTAGGTCTGTGGGATCGAATAAAGAAAGCAACAGTAACTTTAACCAGGTTTTATGTTGCAACGCCTGTTGCGCCAATGTTTCATCCTGACTTTTAAACTCAGCCAGCGCATGCATAAACATGCAGCCTTTAAAATTTTTGCTGCGAAACCAAGCAAAGTGCCAATCGATAAGTGCATCCAAGCGTGCGTCTACACTGGCAGTACTGGCGAAAATCGGAGTTAGCTGTGCTTCAAAGTATTGATGTCTGCGTGCTAGCACCGCCTCGATCAATTTATTCTTTGAACCAAAGTGTCGATACATGGAGGTCTTAGATACTTTAGCTTGGTCTCGGATCAGATCGACGCCGACTGCGGTATAGCCAAGCTCATTAAACAGCGACTCTGCCACATCCAGAATATGCTCTTTTATGCTCATTGCTGCTCCATTAGTTAAATTTAGCTATTGCTTATGCCAGTACAGATCTGTACTGTCTCGTAAACTATGTGTACAGGTCTGTATCGACAGTGTAACACATACTATTAATCAGGTTTTATGGCTAATTAAGGGAATAATAATGAAAAGATTACAAGGTGGCGGCGTGTTACCGCCTAAACCAACTATGGTTCAATTGCTCAAAGGGTTAGTTGGCAGCTCGCTTGGCATACTGGTGTTATGCATCTTAGGCCAGACCACCGAGGTGCCTTGGTTGATGGCGCCTTTTGGTGCGACTTGTGTACTGTTATTTGCAGTGCCAACTTCACCATTAGCACAGCCACGTAACGTCATCGGCGGGCATCTGATCAGCGCTACGGTAGGATTGATTGCCCTCTATGGATTTGGTGATTCCATTATGGTTATAGCGCTCGCAGTCGGTGTGGCTACCATGCTGATGCAATATTTTAGAGCCGTGCATCCGCCAGCAGGCGCTAACCCGCTGGTGATTATTTTGGCAGGGCAAAGCGCGGTGGGGTTCGATTATCTGTTAACACCAGTGCTAATCGGCAGCGTTACACTGGTGGCGATCGCCTCCGCAGTGAATAACTACGGTGTTGAAGCAAGATGGCCTGTGTACTGGCATGGTTTTGGCCGCCAGAAAGGTTCATAACAATATTGAAAGTTGCGGAATTAGTATGGCTGGAAGATAAATGCAAGAAAATCATTCTGCTCTGCAGAATATCGCAGCTAAAGCTGCGACTACAAAATATAGCATTCTGTCGGTTTTGTGTATCAGCCGACCGCTCCAATATTTATGAAGAGGCAGCCGGGATAGACTCAGCCGACCATCACATGACAGGGACGTCATGTGCTGAGCGTCGCAGGGATGCGGTTTAGCGTGTCGGAGTAGGCTACCCAGTTGCCTCTGGGCATTAATATCACAGGCTTGCGACTTGTGACTAAGAGACAGACTCTGAGCCTGTCACTTAGTCACATCTTTTACTTGCATTATAAATAAAAATGAGACACGTGATTTAGTCGGTTCGGCCTGCATAACGGCCGAACAAAGGGGCTTCTTCATCGACACGCTGCGGGGCTAATGATACTCACAGTAATCAGCCTACTGCGAACATTCACTGGATGTTCGTTAGGCCGATACCGTTCGTCACGGCGAGCAAGCTCGCCCCCTCTAGCTTCAGCACATAACCTCCCTGTTATGTGACGGTCGGTGAAGAAGATCCCTTTATCCGGCCACATACCACTGTATCGCTTGTTAGCGTCGATGACCGACATCCTTGAGCTCATGTTTTAAATCGAGCCATTGCCTAACAATTGATTTACGCCTGCGGCGCAATGCGAGAACAAGTATTCGCCTACACATTCAGGCAACTCGGTGCTAATGGGAAGGCAGAAGGTGTCTGCTCCGTCGACCCTCCGCGCCAGGGCAGAAAAATGCTCCTGCCATTTCTGCATTTCCGCCATCCATGGCGGGCAGATTGCGCGGCGGAGCCCGTATGGGCCAGCTTGCTGGCGTGTATCTTTGTTGGGTAACAAAACGAATATCCAGTGAATATTCGCAGTTGTTAACCAGCAAAGATGGCTATCCCAGCGGCGAGTCGAGCGGAGTAGCGCGCTCTGCCTGATTTCTACTCAAACAGCAACAAAAAGATGTGGCTAAGAGACAGGCCGTAAGCTAGAAGCGATAAGAAAAATGCTAAAAATAAAAAAAGGAGCTGAAAGGCTCCTTTTTATATATCAGTGATAGACGTAAAGCGTACAGCGTTAGCCGTAAAGTGGCGTTGAGGCTTACTTCACTTCTACGCCTTGGGCTTGAAGATCGGCATGATATGAAGAGCGAACGAGTGGCCCACAAGCGGCGTGCTCAAAACCAATACTGTCAGCGATTACTTTTAGCTCATCAAACTCAGCTGGCGGCACGTAACGCTTCACGGGTAAGTGATGACGGCTTGGCTGTAGATATTGGCCAAGGGTTAGCATAGTCACGTTGTGGGCGCGTAAGTCTTTTAGTACTTCGGCTATTTCTTCATTGGTTTCGCCCAGTCCCATCATTAAACCAGACTTGGTTGCTACCTGCGGATGCATTTCTTTAAAGCGACGCAGCAGCTCTAACGACCACTTGTAATCAGCCCCTGGGCGGGCAACACGATATAGGCGCGGTGCGGTTTCTAAGTTGTGGTTGAACACATCGGGCGGCGTATCTTTAAATATTTCTAATGCTTTATCCATACGGCCACGAAAATCGGGAGTTAAGATCTCAATTTTAGTGTTGGGACTTTGTTCGCGTATGGCTTTAATGCAATCTACAAAGTGCTGAGCCCCGCCATCACGCAGGTCGTCTCTGTCCACCGAGGTGATCACCACATATTTAAGAGCTAACTCTTTAATGGTTTTAGCAAGCTTAGCAGGCTCCTCAGGATCAACCGCTAGCGGTCGCCCGTGGGCCACATCACAAAAAGGACAACGACGAGTACAAATCGCCCCCAAAATCATAAAGGTGGCGGTGCCGTGGGTAAAGCATTCTGCTAAGTTAGGGCAAGAGGCCTCTTCACACACAGAGTGCAAATTGTTCTCGCGCATAATGCCTTTCAGTTCCTGTATGCGCTTACTGCTTGGAGGAAGCTTGATCTTCATCCAATCTGGCTTACGCAACACTTCTTCATCGGGTTCTGGCATGAACTTAACGGG
Source organism: Oceanisphaera sp. (assembly GCF_052084945.1). NCBI lineage: Bacteria > Pseudomonadati > Pseudomonadota > Gammaproteobacteria > Aeromonadales > Aeromonadaceae > Oceanisphaera > Oceanisphaera sp. The sequence continues at coordinate 59,617 of NZ_JBQDEX010000001.1, read as the reverse complement.
GATGAGAGCCATTTTATCGGCGTCGCGTAATTTTACGCCAGGCTCGACGCGTACAGGTTTATTCATAATGTTAGCTTCTCTGTGGTGTAGTCGAGGTGTTGATAGCCCAGCAGCTCTGCAAGCTTGGGTATCAGCTGGGACTGAGCCTCATCCAATGTCTGAGGGCCACCCAATGCACAACTCTGAGTCATGGCCATGCCGGCATAGCCGCAAGGGTTTATCCGCAGAAAGGGAGCTAAGTCCATATTTACGTTCAGTGCCAAACCATGAAACGAGCAGCCGCGGCGAACTCGTAATCCTAGCGAGGCAATTTTATTTTCTATGTCATCGCTATTGGCAACATACACGCCTGGTGCATCGGGTTTAGCGTAGGCATTAATATGATAGTCGGCCAGTAGACCAACAATGGCATTTTCCATGCTGGTTACTAAGTGGCGAATCCCAAGCTTCTTGCGGCGTACATCCAGCATTAAATACACAATTAATTGACCCGGACCGTGGTAAGTCACTTGCCCGCCACGGTCACTTTTAACCAAGGGGATATCACCCAAATTTAAAATATGTTCGGGCTTGCCTGCTTGGCCTTGGGTAAACACTGGTGGATGTTCTACTAACCAAAGTTCATCTTGAGTCTCTTGGGTGCGTTGATTCGTGAAGTCTTGCATGGCATGCCATACCTCTTCGTAAGCGACGCTACCCCAGTGTCTAATCGTGAGTTGGTGCTGTGCCATTGTGTGTCCTAAGTCGTAGAGGGACAACAGCCCTAGAGTACGTATTTAACCAATTCTATCTCACCCAATTTTAGGTAGAGAGTTTCAACATGTTCTTTGCTGGTGACGGTGACGGCTACCGACACTGAATGATAATTCCCTTTGCTGCTGGGGCGGACCTTGGGGCTGTAATCACCTGGGGCATGCTGTTGCAGGACTTCGACTATCATATCGGGGAGACGATCATCAGCCAGCCCTAAAATTTTAAAAGGAAACTGACAAGGAAAATCAAGATACTCATCAAATTTGGTGTTCAATTGGCTAGTCATAGCAACCTTTACTTATGCAGTCGTTAATATTACGGGCGGTATTTATCTAACCCAGATCACACTTTTACCATAAAAGTGGCAGTGCTTAAACCGACAACTTGTGGGGGTAAGCAAGCAAACCCTGTGTGCAGCGATAAGTTGTCAGCTTTAAACTTACTCCGCCCAGTTGTGATGTTTAGCTAAACAAGTCTTTTACCAATAGTTTGATGTAGTCAATCATGCGGCTAAAAATACCGCCTTGCTCTACGTCTTCAAGTGCCACCAAAGGCAAGCTTGCTACATCTTTATCGTCTAACTTGAGGTGCAAGGTGCCTACCTGTTCCCCTTTAACAATGGGCGCTCTTAGGGCGGTGTCTAGGGTAAAATCAGCTTCTAAGTTTTTAGCCTGACCACGAGGAATCGTCACCGAGACTGCGTTATCTACCCCCAGCGCTATGGTGTCTTGCTTACCCATCCAAATTTGCTGATCCATTAGCTTAGTATTGGCTTCGTAAGGGGTAAGGGTTTGATAAAAACGAAAACCGTAAGTGAGTAATTTTTTACTTTCGGTTGCACGAGCGCGTTCGCTGCTTGCGCCCATAACCACGGCAATTAAGCGCATATCATCTTGCGTGGCTGAAGAGACTAAATTATATCCTACCGCATCCACATGGCCGGTTTTAATGCCATCCACATTCAACGATTTATCCCACAATAAAGAGTTGCGGTTATGTTGGGTAATGCCATTAAAGGTAAAGGACTGTTCAGAATAAATTTTATATTCTTCTGGCACATCGCGAATTAAGGCTTGCCCTAATAACGCCATATCTTGAGCTGTGGTGTACATTTGGTCGCTGTGCAAGCCGTGGGGCGTTACAAAGTGACTATCTTTCATGCCCAAGCGTGCCGACCAGCCGTTCATTAAGTCAGCAAATGAATTAATACTACCAGCTAAATGCTCGGCAATGGCCACAGTGGCGTCGTTGCCCGACTGAATAATAATGCCGCGATTAAGCTGATCGATGCTCACTTCTTTGCCTACTTCAAGAAACATCACCGATGAGCCAGGAAAATTCTGGGCCCAGGCAGCTTCGCTAATAGTCACCATGTCGTCTTTTTGGACTTTACCTTCTTTTAGCGCTTGGGCCAAAATATACGAAGTCATCATTTTGGTTAAACTGGCGGGGGGTAATTTTTCGTCTGCCGCTTCAGAGACCAATATTTGACCGCTGTTATAATCCATTAACACATAAGACTTAGCCGCAATGGACGGCGCCTGAGGGATCATGGAGGTTAATACTTGCGCCTGGCTAGAAAAAGACACCGCGGCGGCAAGGAAAAAGGTTGGAAGAGTGGTAAGCATGCGCATAATGTCTGTTAAAACCTTGTCTATATAGGCAAATGTGCCCGTGATAAATAAAAGCGAATTAGTTAATAAAATAGGCCTGAGCATACCCTTCAGCGATCAGTCGCTTGAGGATAAGTTGTGTTTTGTTACTTGGAATGGGGCCCATTTGCAGGCGATACCATTCAGATTGGCGCTCAACACGCGCCGGAAAACCATACTCTTTACTCAATTGAGCGGCCAGCTGTTTTGCTTTATCGCTAGAGCGAGTGGCCAGCAATTGTATGTGCTTGCCTGGGAGAGGAGCTTGAGTTTGAATATGAAGGTCTCGCGCCTCACCAGAGGCAGGGGGTGGCGTTGCGACGGCCTGCTGTTGTGGGCTGTCCTTGTCGTTAGATAGCACTTTTATTAGTTCAACCTTAACAGCCGTAGTACCAGTATCTAGCATGCCAAGCTTATAAGCGGCAGCATAGGATAAATCAACCACTCGGCCTTCATGAAAAGGGCCGCGATCATTAACGCGAACGACCACTTGTTTGCCATTTTCTTTGTTGGTAACACGTAAAAAAGATGGCAAGGGCAGGTGCTTGTGGGCCGCCGTCATAGTGTACATATCATACACCTCACCATTAGAGGTATGGTAGCCATGAAACTTAGCGCCATACCAAGAGGCTAAGCCTTCATCTCGGTAGTTTTCTACATCTTGCCATACTTCATAGTTTTTACCCCACACCGTATAATTCTTATTTCCACCGCGGGTGTATGGCTCGTAACGTGGAACGGCATCTTTAATATGATCTAGGTTCGGTGGCGTTCCAGGTGGCTTATCTTGACGCAAGTGATAACGGCCACCAGCAGTTTCTTTTTCCCACTGTGCATCTCTTACTTCTTCTTGAGTCTCGTCAGATGAAGCTGGTGTTTGCTCAGAGTCAGGTTGGCTACTGCACGCCATAATAGCGAAGGCTGTTAGCGGTAGAAAAGATTTAAAGAGAGGTTTTATCATATTGCTGTTTCAGCTGCTCACTAAGTTGAAATACGGCCATGGCATAAAGCGGGCTGTGATTATAACGGGTTATAACATAAAAGTTATGCTGAACAACCCAATATTCTGGGCCTTGTGCGCCCTCTAAACGTAATAATTTAACGGGAGTTTCGGCCTCTAGTGCGTTAGGCAGTGTGACCCCTGCGGCCTCTAACTCGGCCCAAGTGTGCTTTAGCTTTAAATCATCACTGAGTAATGAGGCAACCGCATCAGTATCGGTCACTTGCGCGTGATGCGCGATGCCTTCGTTAGGGTGCCACTGGTGTTCATAAAAGTAATTGGCAACACTGCCAATGGCATCGTCCGCTAAAAATAGATTACGTTCACCATCAGAGTCGAAATCGACCGCATAATGGCGGTAGCTAGAGGAGATAAACTGGCCCATGCCCATGGCGCCAGCATAAGAGCCTTTAGGATCGTCTAGCGCCCAACCTTGTTCTTTGGCCAGTGCTAAATAGTGACCTAACTCGGAGCGAAAAAATGCACCACGTGCTGGGTAGTGAAAGCCTAAGGTGTACAGCGCATCTAATACCTTGTAATTGCCCATATGGGCACCATAAAAAGTTTCTACGCCAATAATAGCGGTGATAATTTCGGGGGGCACCTGTAATTGCTGCTCTGCACTGGTTAATAAGCGCTGGTGCTGTTGCCAGAACTCTACGCCTTTAGTGAGGCGCTTTTCTGTTAAAAAAATTGGCCGGTACTGGTGCCAGGGTTTTCCTTCGGCTGGGCGCGTCATGGCATCAATAATGGGTTGTTGATAATCTGCCTGAGTAAGTGCGTCGTTGAATTCACTAACCGGAACGTCGAATGTATCTGCAAGCTCGTCTAGCCAAACGGCTTGTTCGGGGTTTGGGGTAACGGCCAGAACAGAACTACTGATTAATAAGCTGACAGAAAGAAGAGCAAGACGCATTCAATTATCCTTTTATTTAGCTAACAGGCGTTTGTGAGTGTGCACAGACATCAAAATGCCAAAGCCTGCCATAAGTGTCACCATGGAGGTGCCGCCGTAACTGATCAAGGGCAGGGGCACGCCTACTACAGGAAGTAAGCCGCTAACCATGCCAATATTAACAAATACATACACAAAAAACGTTAGGGTCAGTGCGCCGCCTAACAAGCGAGGAAAAGCCCCGTGAGCCTGCATTGAAATATACAGACCTCGCCAAATGATAAATAAATAGAGTGCCATTAGCAGGCATACGCCAACTAAGCCAAACTCTTCACTTAATACCGCAAAAATAAAGTCAGTATGGCGTTCAGGTAAAAACTCCAGCTGCGACTGTGTGCCTTGTAACCAGCCTTTGCCCCATAAACCACCAGAGCCGATGGCTATTTTAGACTGAATAATATGATAGCCGGCTCCTAAAGGATCGCTTTCAGGGTTTAGCAGAGTCAATACTCGTCGCTTTTGGTAATCGTGCATCAGGAAAAACCATAATGCTGGTAAAAAGGCGGCCATGCTGATTAGCGCGGCCAAAATCAGGCGCCAAGACATACCTGCTAAAAAAATAACAAAAAGCCCCGATGCGGCTACCAGTAATGACGTACCTAAATCGGGCTGACTGGCAATCAATAAGGTAGGAATGATAACCATACATAATGCCAAAAATACCCTCAGCAAGCTGGGCGGCAATGGGTAACGACTAATGTAGGTGGCAATCATCATGGGCATTACCAGTTTCATAATTTCGGATGGTTGAAAACGTATTGCACCAAACTCCAGCCAGCGTTGTGCCCCTTTACCAATATCACCCACCAAGATCACCAGCACCAATAATATGCAGCCTAATATAAACACCGGCGGCCCCCAGCGGGCATAAAAGCTCGGTGATAATTGCGCAAGGGCAATCATCACTACGATGGAAACACCTATACGCATGGCTTGGCGTATGAGCGAGTCCATATTCTCTCCCGACGCTGAGTACAAAATAGCTAAACTTGCGCTTAATAAGGTGATGAGTGCCAGCAATAAAGGCCAATCTAGGTGTAGCATCTCCCATAGCGAGCGACGGTGGTGATGGTTACTCATCGGTTAGCTCCTGGGTGTTTGGTGCATCAATTATTTCAGGGATCATATAAAGATCCAGCAAGGCGCGAGCAACGGGAGCTGCTTGAGAACTTCCTCCACCGGCATTTTCTAATACCACTGACACTACCACCTCAGGGTTTTCATAAGGTGCAAAAGCGGTAAATAAGGCATTATCGCGCAGGTGCTCTTTAGTTTTTTCATGATCATATTGTTGGTTTTCAGCTAAGCTAAATACCTGCGCCGTACCTGATTTTCCCGCAGCAGTATAGGGCGTATTAGCAAAAGCGCGTCTTGCGGTACCTTCTTTACCATTAATTACGCGGTGCATACCGGTTAGGGAAACATCCCAAAAGCTTTCTTGTTTTAGTGTAATGGGCTGTCCTTTGCTTACCGGCATATCAATCATGCCCTCGGGAGTACCAATGCCGTGCAGTAATCTGGGGTGAATGGTTTCACCTTTATCAACCAAAATGCTGGTGGCGCGAGCCAGTTGTAGCGGTGTTGCGGTCCAGTAGCCTTGGCCAATTCCCACTGAAATAGTATCGCCTTGATACCAAGGTTGCTTGTGGCGTGCTTTTTTCCATTCGCGTGAGGGCAGGTTACCATTCGCTTCTTCATGCAAGTCTATACCGGAATATTCACCAAAACCAAAACGCCCCATATAGTCATTAATCCCGTCGATACCGACTTTATAAGCAAGATCATAGAAAAATGTATCAGCAGATATTTCAATGGCTCTATAAACGTCCATCCAACCATGGCCCCAGCGTCGCCAGTCGCGAAACTTGCGTTTAGTGTTGGGGATTTGAAAATAAGGGCCACCAAAAAAGCGTGTACTGGGCGTAAATGCTCCTTCATTTAGCCCCATAATGGCAAGCATGGGTTTAACGGTGGAGGCGGGGGCGTAAATGCCTTGGCTAGCACGGTTAATAAGTGGTCGGTCGGGGTTATTCAGTAAATGGCGGTATTCGGAGCCACTTATGCCGTGTACAAATAAGTTAGGATCATAGCTGGGGCTTGAAATAAGGCTCAGTATTTTTCCATCTTTTGGCGTCATAATCACGGCTGCACCACGGCGCTTGGCCATCAGCTCTTGTGCTTGTTGCTGTAATGCCACATCTAGGTTTAAGTAAATATCGCTGCCAGGTATAGGGGGTTGGTACTTAAGGGTACGAATGACACGACCTCGGTTATTGACCTCAACTTCTTGATATCCAGTTTGGCCATGTAAGGTGTCTTCGTAATAACGCTCTACGCCAAGCTTTCCAATATCGCGAGTAGAGGCATAGTTCGCCAACTTATTGTCTTCTTTTAATCGAGCGACGTCTTTATCATTAATTCGTGCGACATAGCCCACTGCGTGTGTAAAGGTATCGCGGTAAGGATAAAAACGCTTTAGGTAAGCTTCAATAGCCGCACCAGGGTACTTATGCTGGTTAATACTAAAACGTGCCACCTGTTGTTCGGTGAGCAGATTGACCAGTACGACGGGATTAAAACGGCGTTGGCGGCGAGCTTCTTTTAAAAAACGTGCTTTTATTTCAGGATCGAGTTCAAGCAAAGTGATCAGCTGATCAACGGTTTTATCTAAGTCTTGAACCTGCTCGGGTGTGATTTCTAGACTGTAAATAGGGCGGTTTTCAGCTAATAATATACCATTGCGATCATAAATAAGCCCCCGAGTAGGGGCAATGGGCACGACCTTAATACGGTTGTCGTTAGAGCGAGTCTGATAGCTTTGATGATCAGTAATCTGCAAGTGATAAAGGTTAGCAAGCAGGCCGCCCATTAGTGCAATGATACCAATAAAGGCGATCACGGCACGCCGCCAATATAAAGAGGATTCGGCGCCGTGGTCGCGCATCTTTATCCGAGACGAAGCCATCATTATTCCCGGTGGTAAGGGTGGTTATTATTAATGCTCCACGCCCGATACAGGCTTTCGGCGGCCACCACACGCACCAAAGGGTGGGGCAGTGTAAGCGGAGATAACGACCAAGACTGTTCGGCTGCGGCCTTGCAAGCAGGTGCTAATCCTTCTGGGCCACCAATTAAAATCGCCACATCACGGCCATCTAACTGCCAGCGGGTGAGCTCAGTTGCTAACTGGGGTGTGGTCCAAGGTCGTCCAGGAATATCAAGCGTAACAATGCGCGCCGATTTAGCAACCGCCGCCAGCATTTGCTCACCTTCACGCTGTAATATGCGCTCGATGTCGGCATTTTTCCCTCGTTTACCCGCTGATATTTCTATCAGTTCTAATGATAAGTCTCTGGGAAAACGGCGCTGATATTCCTGAAAGCCGGTAGTGACCCAATCGGGCATTTTTGTTCCTACCGCCACCAGTTGCAACTTCATTAGGCCGAAGCCCCTGTGGCGTTACCACCCCAGAGCTTTTCTAACTGATAAAAGTCACGGGTTTCTTCTTGCATTACGTGCACGATGACATCGCCTAAATCGACCAATACCCATTCACCGGCATCTTTGCCTTGCAAGCTTAAATAAGTAAGACCGGCTTGTTTAGCTTCCATCACCACATTTTCGGCAATGGCGTTAACATGACGGCTAGAGTTACCAGAGCAGACTATCATGCAGTCGGTAATGCTGGATTTACCAGTCACATCTAATATTTGTATGTCGTTGGCTTTGCTATCGTCGAGCTTGTCGGCGATAAAATCGTATAATTCTTGACCTTGCAAGGGGGCTTACTCCAAAAATAAAAATGACAGCAGATTATAACACGCTAGATTGATAGAGTCGCTGTTCTCGAATGTAGTTGGCAACAGCTTCTGGCAACAAATATTGCGGATTGTTCCCGTGGCGAATAAGGCGGCGAATTTGGGTTGATGAAATGTCTAGTTGGGCGTTATTGAACAGGTAAATATGGCCAGCCAAATGTTGCTGTAGTAAGCGGGGGTCTGTGGTGCTATGGGCGCGAAATAACGCCTGAATAGTGGGGTTAAAGTGGGACTGGAAACCGGGTCTATCACTCACAATAATGTGTACGTACTCCAGCAGCTCTTGCCAACGGTGCCAGTGATTTAGCCCACAAAACGAGTCCATGCCCATTAAAAAGCACAAGGGAGTATCGGGCTGCTCTTTGCGCAGTTCAATCAAGGTTTCTATTGTATAAGAAGGGCGATTATGTGCTAGTTCTCGTGCATCCACCACCAGTCCTGGCGTGTACTTAGTGGCCAGCTGCGCCATGGCTAACCTGTGCTCTGGCGCACTGTCGGGCGTTGTTTTGTGTGGGGGGATATAGTTGGGTAGCAGTCGTATTTGGGCTAAGTTGAGTTGTTCTTGCAGTTCAATGGCTGGGCGCAAGTGTCCGATATGAATGGGATCAAAGGTGCCCCCCAACAAGCCAATCGCTTTTTTCATTGCACAGTTCCTATGTGAAGGGTGAAGCGTAAAACAAGCGCTATGATAAAGATTAAACATGAACTCGCAACGCAAGCCACGGAACCCACGGAAAAATAAGGATGAGATCTGACAGGGGTAAAAATATATTTATTGGTAAAACAGAGCCAATAGTTAAAGCCGCGCTTATCTGTGGGTTCCACGTTCTTCCGTTGCAAAATATGTCTAATGTTGGTTTGTCTCTAGCTCGGTGCTAGGGGGTAATCACCAGCAGTCGTTCATCTAAAAAGCCGACGCAGATGCTGTGTAACCAGCGCCAAGCTTCATCGTCATCAAAGTGTGCCACCGCACGATCGGTGGCGGCAAGCATGGCTTGTAGCTGTTGTATTTTAGCCAGTGGCAGGCGTGCTAAAGCCGATTGCATTAACCCTTGACGACTTGACCACACATGTAAGTTAGCGGCCAACTGGCTAAATGACTGGCCACTGAGCAGCCCTAATTGTAACTGCTGCAAGGTGCTTAACTCTCTGGCTAATAAATGACACAGCATGCCCGCTTCTACGCCTTCACCGCGCAACTGTAACAAAATACGACAGGCGCGTTTTACCTTGCCTTGTAACAGTGGGTCGAATAGTTGAAACGGATTAAACTGATGTTGTGGTTGAACAAGGCTTTGTAATACAGGCAGTGTTAATGGCTGCGGCAGATTTTGTAGGGCCAGCTTTTCTATTTCTCCGTTAACGCCTAAAAGGTTACCCTCAAAGGCATAAGCAAGCCATTGTATGGCTTCTGTATCGGCTTGCAGATGATGTTGTTGCAAACGTTGTGTTAACCAGCGGCCAAAGTGGCGAGCATCGGGGGTAAATACGGGGATCACCGGGCCTGTGGCAGAAAGGGCTTTAAACCAAGCGCCTTTTTGCTGTTGCTGATTAAGCTTAGGGCCTGTGATTAACAGTAATAAATCGGGATGGCATTGCTTGAGCAATTCACGTAGCCGTTCTGAGGCCGTTTTATCGAGTTTATCAGGTAGATGTAACTCAATAATTTGTCGTTGGCTAAATAAGCTCATGCTTTGACTAGCAGAAAAAATCTCATCCCAATCTAGAGCAGGATCGGCATCAAACCGGCTGCGCTCATCAAACCCTAGGCTGCGAGCGGTGGCGCGCAAGGCATCAAGTGCTTCTTGCTTTAACAGCGGCTCGTCGCCATAAATAAAATAGCAGGGGGCGAGCCCTGCTTGTAAATGTTGTGCGAGCTGTTCAGGATACAAGCGCATTAGAACGACAAACGATTAAGCTGGCGTACAATTTGCTCGGCGGCTTCATGCTCCATCTGTTCGTGAAGCTGAAATTGCTCACGACTAGAAGCCAATGCTTGTGCTGATTTATCCAGAAAACTGCGGTTAAAGCTGATATTAAACACCTTACGTGTTTGATCTGGCATATCGAGGGTAAACCGAGTACCAAAGCGCGTAGCATATTCTAATGCATCGGCACGGCTGTCGACTGACGCCGCTGTATTACCTTGACCTAAGCCTGAGATACTTAGCACAGGAGTGAGAGCGTCGGGCGCAACGAGTTGGGCACCGGCGCGTTGTAAGCGGGCAGACACCAAGCGGTAAAATTGACTCTTATCATCACCGACTAATGCGATGCGATGTAACTCGGGCGCTAAATTATCGCCACCGCGCAGCTGAAAGCCACAGCCAACCAGTAGCAAGGTTAGTAAAACTAGAGCTGTAGCTTTAATGGATGTGAACATGATTAATCCTTTAAAAAAGCACCAAGCGCCATGCGCCCAGCACCAAGCTAAAACTAAACCGAGCGCCTTAATATGTGGGCGCCCGGTTTGTCTTACAGCGTATAGCTTAAAGCGTACCGCTGCTTTTTAATCAGTTAGCTACGATATTCAGTAGCTTGCCGGGGACGTAAATGACTTTGCGCAGGGTTTTACCTTCAAGGTGGCGAGCCACATTTTCATCAGCTTGTGCGGTGGCTTCTACTTGCTCTTTGCTGGCATCAGCGGGCACAGTAATTTTACTACGTACTTTACCATTGACCTGTACCACCACCAGTTTTTCATCTTCGATTAAGGCGGCTTGGTCTGCTATCGGCCAAGCAGCATGATCGATATCGCTATTACCCAGCCCTTGCCACAGCTCAACACCGGTATGGGGAATAATAGGGTGTAGCATCACAGTGATGGCTTCCAGTGCCTCTTGCAGCAAGGCACGATTTTGCGCATCACTCATATCGACCTTGGTGAGCTGATTCATCAGCTCCATGACTGCGGCAATGGCGGTGTTAAACGTCTGGCGGCGGCCAATATCGTCACTGACTTTATTGATGGTTTTATGTACATCACGACGTAGGGCTTTTTGCTCACGGCTTAAACTTGCTACATCCAGCGCGTCAACGGCGCCATAAGATTGATGTTCAAACACCAAGCGCCATAAGCGTTTAATAAAGCGCTGTGCGCCCTCAACACCTGAGTCTGACCATTCCAGCGTCATATCAGCGGGCGAGGCGAACATCATAAACAGGCGCACGGTATCGGCACCGTATTTGTCGATCATCACTTGTGGGTCGATACCGTTATTTTTTGACTTCGACATTTTTGTCATGCCGGTATGTACCAGCTCGTTGCCATCGTGATCTTTAACACTTTTAACGCGGCCTTTGTCGTCACGCTCTAAAGTCACGTCTAGCGGACTAACCCAAGTGCGAGCGCCTTTTTCATCGGTGTGATAAAAAGCATCGGCTAATACCATGCCTTGGCATAATAAGCGCTTAAAGGGTTCGTCAGATTCGACTAAACCGGTATCACGCAGTAGTTTATGGAAAAAGCGCGAATACAATAAATGCATGCAAGCATGTTCTATACCACCGATATACTGATCTACAGGTAACCAGTAGTTGGCTTTTTCGGGATCCAACATGCCTTGGTCGTAGTCTGGGCTGCAATAGCGAGCATAATACCAAGATGACTCCATAAAGGTGTCAAAGGTGTCGGTTTCACGCAGTGCAGGTTGGCCGTTATATGTGGTTTTAGCCCACTCAGGATCGGCTTTAATGGGGCTTTGAATACCGTCCATTACGACATCTTCGGGCAATACCACCGGCAGATCGGCCTCAGGGACGCCCACTACAGAGCCGTCTTCTAAGTTTAGCATCGGAATCGGCGCGCCCCAGTAACGTTGGCGGCTAACGCCCCAATCGCGCAAGCGGAAGTTAACGGTACGCTTACCGCATTTTTTCTCAATTAAGGTGTCGGCAATGGCATCAAAGGCGGCTTGAAAATCAAGACCATCAAATTCACCAGAGTTAAATAATACACCTTGTTCTGTATAGGCCTCAGCGCTGATATCCAGTTCGCTACCATCGGCAGGCTTGATAACAGGGGTAATATCAAGGCCATATTGAGTGGCAAATTCATAATCGCGCTGATCGTGGGCCGGCACCGACATCACAGCACCTGAACCATAATCCATTAACACGAAATTAGCCGCCCAAATGGGCACTTGTTTACCGGTTAGTGGGTGTATTGCATATAAGCCGGTAGCCACACCTTTTTTATCCATGGTGGCCATATCTGCTTCGGCAACATTGCTGTTGTGCTTACAGTCTTCGATAAACGCGGCCAGCGCGGGGTTATTTTTAGCAGCTTGTTCCGCCAACGGGTGCCCAGCGGCAATGCCTACATAAGTCACGCCCATTAGGGTGTCGGGGCGGGTGGTGTACACATCAAATGCTTGAAGGTGCTCAGGTGCTTGATCAGCTACGTTAAAGCTTAAGGTTACGCCTTCGCTGCGCCCAATCCAGTTACGTTGCATGGCTTTAACTTGCTCGGGCCATTCATCTAATGCATCTAAGTCGCTGAGCAACTCATCGGCATATTCGGTGATCTTAATAAACCACTGCGGTATTTCTTTGCGCTCAACTGGGGTGTCACAACGCCAGCAGCAGCCTTCGTTGACTTGTTCGTTTGCCAACACAGTTTCGTCGTGAGGGCACCAGTTAACGGAAGACGTTTTTTTATACACTAAGCCTTTTTCGTACAGCTTAGTGAAAAACCATTGTTCCCAGCGATAATACTCAGGAGTACAGGTAGCAAATTCACGATCCCAATCATAACCAAAGCCTAAACGCTTCAGCTGATCTTTCATATAATCGATGTTTTCATAGGTCCAAGGTGCCGGCGCTGTTTTATTATTAATGGCAGCATTCTCGGCAGGCAGGCCAAAGGCGTCCCAACCAATGGGTTGCAGCACATTTTTACCTTGCAAGCGTTGGTAGCGAGAGATAACGTCACCTATGGTGTAGTTACGTACATGCCCCATGTGCAGTCGACCTGACGGGTAAGGGAACATAGACAAGCAATAGAATTTTTCTTTACCGGGCTGCTCTGTGGCCTTAAAAGTCTGCTGCTCTGTCCACAAGCGTTGCGCTTTGGGCTCAATATCTTGGGGAATGTATTGCTCTTGCATGAATGATATCCGGATTTGTGAATTAGGTAATAAACCAAGGCTCTAAATAGCTATAGAATACCTTAGGGGAGGAAAGGCAACAATAGCCGAGCCCTGAGTGCTCACTATGATAGAGGAGATTGAGCATGGATAATCAAGATAAAAAAAAGAAAAGTGGCTATGAAGCCTTTGTTGATGATCTACATAAACGTTGGCAAGAAAGCGAGAATACCAGCATCAAGGAATTGGTGGAAACCACCCAAGCCTATATGGAAGCGGCCAGTGATTTGACCAAAGACGAACTGGCACTGATAGCACAGTATGTGAAGCGCGATTTGGTTGAGCTAGAAGAAAGTGGTGATGAATTTAGAGACAGCTTATTTTATCGCCGCATTAAAGAGACGGTCTGGGGTTGGATCTCTGATATTACTGATAAGAGTCAATTAGAATGGCAGGAACTGGCCACTGAGCTAACCAATAACGGTGAATATCAAGCCGGTGAAGTGGTGGGCCCTGGTCGTTACGACTGCACCCTTTGTGCTCACTCACATGAAGTGACTCACCCTGAAGTGCTCACCAGCTGTTTAGAGTGTAATCATACTTGCTTTATTCGCCGCCCACTGGCGGTGTAACTAACAGCCGTACCTGATACGCGGTACGATTTACGCTGCGTGTTAGGGCAATAAAAAACGCCACGTCTGCTGATGCGGCGTTTTGTTTTCCGTATAGCGTATGTCGTACAGCTTACGGCGTTAAACGTTAACTTCTGGCTTTTGCTCTTAGGTTTTCTTGAGCGGCTAATCGTTGTTGTTGGCCGCGGTACTGGCGTCGGCCTTGGCTGGCGCCGAGTATGCCGCTTATCAAGAACCAGGCTAACAAGGGTGTACTACCAAATCGGGCATAAGGAGTGAGGCCGGTTGTGCCTGTGACATCGGCATTAAGTACGCCATGCTCAAACTGAGGTAAACTGGCCACCAACTTACCTTTTTCATCGGTTACTAAAGTAACCCCATTATTAGTAGCACGAATTAACGGGCGCCCTAGCTCTAAAGAACGCATACGGGCAATTTGCTGATGCTGCCATGGGCCAATTGACTGGCCAAACCAAGTGTCGTTAGACAAGGTTAACAGGTAGTCGGTATCAGGCTTCATGTTATTGCGTACTAAACTTGGAAAAGCGACTTCATAGCAAATGGCCACACTCAGTTGTTGTCCGGCGGCACTTAAATCGGACTGATTTGCCTCGCCTTGTGCAAATGACGACATTGGTAAGTTAAATAAGGGCGCCAAAGGGCGCAATAAGTCACCAAAAGGAACAAACTCACCAATAGGCACTAAATGTTGTTTGTAATAGCGATTACTGTGCTCAGGTTGATAGGGGATGGCATTACGGCCTAAGGTGATCACCGAATTATACATATCTCCAGTATCAGTTTGTGATACTAAGCCGGTGATCAGGCTCTGGCCGCGCTCTCGCATTAGTTGGTCGACTTGTGCCAGCCAAGGTGCCAATCGCTGCTCAGTTTCGGGCAGTGCAGACTCAGGCCAGATCACCACATCGGCTTGACGCTCGGGTAAAGTGAGGTTTAGATAGCGTTCAATGCTGTGTTCAAGCTGGCCCGGCACCCATTTTAATGATTGCTCTATATTACCCTGGATCAGTGCAAAACGACTGCTTTGAGTCGGTGTCACCCATTGAATATATTGCGTGCCAATCGCGACTGCCCACAGTGCTAACGCTCCCAAACTTGGCCACCAACGCCACTGAGAGTGACGGCGAATACCCAACCACAGTGCGCCTGCTGAAAAGGTTAGCAACCAGCTAATACCTTGTACTCCAACAATAGGTGCTAACCCAGCTAAGGGGCCATCCAGTTGGCTGTAGCCAAACCATAACCAAGGAAAACCTGTTAATACCCAACCGCGCAGCCAGTCAGCAAGCATCAATAAGGCAGGTAAAACTAATAAGGCGCGCCAACGGGGTGTTGGTACTAAACGTTGAGCTAACCAAACCGCAGCAGCGGTATAAAGGCTAAGATATGCCGCTAGCAGTGCCACTAATAAAAAAGCGGCCCATAAGGGGAGGCCACCAAACAGGGTCATGCTGTTATGAATCCACCACAAGCCGACAAAATAAAAACCGATTGCCCAGATAAAGGCATGCTTAGCTGCCTGCTTAGGCGGCTGTGGTTGGGTAAATGCATAAAGGCCAAGCAAAGAGACCAGCGCAAATGGCCAATAGCCAAATGGACTAAAAGCCAATACACCTAGCGCCCCGCTAACCAGGGCTCCTAGAAGAGAAAGGTAATGACGCACGTTTATATGGTTTCCGAAGTAGAGGTATCCTGATTATCCGGTATCTTAACTTGCAACTGTAATAGACGTCGACGGTCGGCATGAGCCACTTTAAAGATAAAGCCATTAATTTCTAATTGCTCGCCTTTAGCGGGTAAGTGGCCAAAAGCGTGCATAACCAAGCCCCCCACGGTGTCTGCTTCTTCGTCACTAAAATCTGTTTGAAAAAAGTCGTTAAAATCATCAATGTCGGTTAACGCAGCCACCGTATAAACCCGCGACGTAACTTGGCGGATCTCGGCACTTTCTTCTGCGTCAAACTCATCCTCGATGTCGCCAACAATGAGCTCTAAAATATCTTCAATGGTTACTAAACCCGACACGCCGCCAAACTCATCTACCACAATGGCCATGTGATAGCGTTCTTGGCGAAACTCTTTTAGTAGTTTATCGAGTCGCTTACTTTCAGGAACCACCACGGCTGGGCGTAAAATATCATCAATAGCAAAATTGTCGTCGGTTAAGGCAAGGCCGTATTGCAGCAAATCCTTGGCTAGCAATATGCCCTCTATATGATCTTTATCTTCATTTACCACCGGAAAGCGTGAGTGCGTTGACTCGATGATCATAGGCAGAAAATGCGAGACAGGCTGAGACTTTTCTACCGTTACCATTTGTGATCGAGGGATCATAATATCCCGCACTCTTAACTCGCTAACATCTAGCACGCCTTCAATCATATCTTTAGTATCTTGATCGATCAGCTCCCGCTGACTGGCGTCCATGATCACTTCTACTAATTCTTCACGGTTCTTCGGCTCGCCCTGAAAAATCTGGCCGAGTTTTTCTAACCAATTTCTCTTAGTGGACGAACCGTAATCTGAGTTCGAGTTATCGTCGCTCATTGACCTAATTTAACCTTCATCATCGAGATAGGGATTGGCAATGCCAAGTGTTGCCAAAATGGCAATCTCCTTCGCTTCCATTATATCGGCTTCATCATCCTTAATATGATCGAAGCCGAGCAAATGCAAGCAACCATGTACCACCATGTGTGCCCAGTGAGCTTCAAGTGGCTTTTGTTGTTGCTGTGCCTCGTGTTCAACGACTTGGCGACAAATAACTAAATCACCTAATAGAGGTAAATCAATACCTGGCGGAGCTTCAAATGGAAATGATAATACATTGGTCGGTTTATCTTTACCGCGATAGTCGCGATTAAGCTCACGGCTTTCTGCTTCATCTACTAAGCGTACTGTGAGTTCGACTTCTTCACGCTCAAGGGGCAGCGTAGCCCGCAACCAGCTCTCCAATTGTTGTTCGTTTGGTAAGCCTGGCGCATTATCACAGGCGATTTGTACATCTAACCATAAAGTCATGATGGTGTCTCATTATTCGCAGAAGTACCGGTACTGGCTTGCTGAGAGTCAAACGCTTCGTACGCTCGTACAATACGAGCAACGACGGGGTGGCGCACAACATCTTCGGCATGAAAGAAGTCAAAAGATAACCCTTCTACGTCATGTAATACTTCAATGGCGTGGCGCAAGCCTGATTTGGCATGGCGGGGTAAGTCAATTTGGGTAATATCCCCAGTAATAACAGCGCGTGAATTAAAGCCGATACGGGTTAAAAACATTTTCATTTGTTCAACTGTGGTATTTTGGCTTTCATCAAGAATAATAAAGGCATCATTTAAGGTGCGCCCACGCATATAGGCCAGTGGAGCCACTTCAATGACATTACGCTCAATAAGCTTTTCTACCTGCTCAAAGCCCAACATTTCAAATAAGGCGTCATATAATGGGCGTAGATAAGGGTCTACTTTTTGGCTTAAATCTCCGGGCAAAAAGCCCAATTTTTCACCGGCCTCAACGGCGGGGCGCGTTAGCAGAATACGGCGAACGGCTTGGCGCTCTAAGGCATCCACTGCCGCCGCTACCGCGAGATATGTTTTACCGGTTCCGGCTGGGCCAATACCAAAGGTAATGTCGTGGCTAACTATGTGTGCCATATATTGTGCTTGGCTGGGCGAGCGAGGTTTAATTAAGCCGCGTTTGGTCTTAATCGTTACCTCGTTACCGTATTGATAGCTCTCGTTTGGGGTTGGGCTCTGCTCAAGAGCTTGGCTGCCTTTTATCGCCAAGTGCACTAATTCGGGAGTAATATCAGGAATACCTTGGCCGCTTAACGCTTGCGTTTCTATATATAAGTCTTGTAATACATCCGCCGCCGCGTTAATTAAGCGGTGTGGCCCAATTAGAGTGAACTCTTCATTGTGATAATTAATGTCTACCCCAAGACGGCGTTCTAGCTGCTTAATATTGTCATCAAGCGGGCCACATAAACTGGCCAGACGTTGGCCGTCGGCAGGTTGTAATTCAAGTTCTAATGTTGTGACAGCAGAGGTCAAATTAACTCCTGTTATTTAAAAAAAGCCATCAAACGAACGTAAGCTTTCAGCTATAAGCTAAGTTTCAAACACCGCGCTTATAAGCGAGTGCTTTTCTTAACTTATAGCTTCCAGCTTCTAGCTTATCGCTTTATTTAAGGGGTAAAGGTTGCAACACCGACTTCGTCGGGTATGCCATCAGGGCGGCGCCCTAAAATGCTCTGCGGTGAAGTTTGTACCCGCAGACCCATTTCATTTTCACCACGAATAAAGTTTCCGCGCAAGCTATTAGGTCTGGCTTCAATAATTTCTACATCAGCAAAGCCACCAATTAGTGAGTGAGCGCCTTCAAAGTTCACCACTCGATTATTTTCAGTACGCCCGCGCAGTTCCATCGGATTTAATTTTGATGGGCCCTCTACCAAAATACGCTGGGTGGTGCCCATCATTTGACGGCTGACTTGCTGTGCTTGGTTATTAATTAATGCTTGTAGGCGTGCAAGCCGTGCTTTTTTCTCATCTAACGGAACATCATCGGGCAAGTCTGCCGCTGGGGTACCTGGGCGCGCACTAAAGATAAAGCTGTAGCTGAGATCAAAGCCGATATCTTCAATCAGTTTCATGGTGCGCTCAAAGTCATCTTCACTTTCACCAGGAAAGCCGATAATAAAATCAGAACTCAGTGTAAGATCGGGACGGGCTGCGCGTAGTTTTCGAATCTTAGATTTGTACTCTAAAGCCGTATGTGCTCGCTTCATCAGCGTTAAAATGCGGTCTGAGCCACTTTGTACCGGCAGATGTAAAAAGCTAACCAACTCGGGAGTATCTTTGTACACATCAATTATATCGTCAGTAAACTCGATGGGATGACTGGTGGTATAACGGATACGATCGATACCATCAATTGAGGCCACTAAGCGTAATAACTCCGCAAAGCTACAAATATCACCCTCATGGGTATCACCACGATAACCATTGACGTTTTGCCCTAAAAGGTTGACTTCGCGCACCCCTTGATCGGCTAATTGCGCTATCTCATACAACACATCATCTAATGGGCGACTCACTTCTTCGCCACGGGTATAGGGTACGACACAAAAAGAACAATACTTAGAACACCCTTCCATAATGGAGACATAAGCGCTTGCGCCTTCTGCCTTTGGTTCGGGCAAGTTGTCGAATTTTTCTATTTCAGGAAAAGTCACATCAACCTGAGCGCCGTTACCTTCCATCACCGATTTGATCATGGCAGGCAAACGGTGCAGAGTTTGTGGGCCAAATACTAAGTCAACATAGTGGGCTCGAGCACGAATGGCAGCCCCTTCTTGAGACGCCACGCAGCCACCAACCCCAATAACTAATTTAGGGTTCGCCATTTTTAGAGGGCGCCAGCGGCCCAGCTGATGAAACACTTTTTCTTGCGCTTTTTCGCGAATAGAGCAGGTGTTTAGTAGTAACACATCGGCTTGTGCTGGATCATCAGTCAGCTCATAGCCGTGTGTGGCGTCTAGCAGAACGGCCATCTTAGATGAATCGTACTCGTTCATCTGACAGCCCCAGGTTTTAATATGCAGTTTTTTGCTCATGGCACTCTTTGAATTACGACCGCGTTAATAACGCTTAAGGGACATGGGATCAGACGGATAATTCTACTCTCTTAGAGCGCGACTGACCAGCCACTCTGTATGAAGACTCAAGAAGTCGTGCTTTTGAGCAAATGAGCATGGGGCACAGCGAAAAATACCGTTTTCAATTGGCACTAAATACTAAACATAAAGCAGACTAAACCACGCTGTGTTTAGATAAGGGACCATTAACGATAACTTTGCAGTTGCGCTAGAATAGCCTAAACATCATGAGGTGAGCACATGGATAAACAACAAGCACAGTGTGATATTGCTATTGTCGGGGGAGGCATGGTGGGCGCGTTAACCGCGGCTTTGCTTGCCCCTACAGGGCTAACCATTAGGGTTATAGAAGCGCGTGAGCCTAGCTTATTTACCCCTGAGCAGCCAGCCGACTTGCGCGTGTCAGCCATTAGCGCAACCTCGGTACGGTTATTAGAACAAGCTGGCGCTTGGGCTTCTATTATAGCGATGCGCGCTTGGCCTTATCAGTGCTTAGAAGCCGCTGAACTTGACGGTTTTTATACCCGTTTTAGTGCTGAGGCGCTCGAATGCGATTATTTAGGCTATATGGTCGAGAATCGGATTATTCAATTAGGGTTATGGCAGGTATTAGCCAAGCACCCCAATGTACAGCTCGATTGTCCCAATGGCTTAAACAACTTGCACCAAAACAATCACGGCGCAAAGCTTGAATTAACCGATGGCCAGCAGGTACAAGCTAAATTGGTATTAGCGTGTGACGGGGCAGAGTCGCTTACCCGCCAGTTGGCCGGTATCGGCGTAACTGCATGGGATTATCGCCAACACTGCATGCTGATTAGTATTGAAGCTGATGCGTTAGAATCTGATACCACTTGGCAGCAATTTAATGCCACTGGTCCTCGGGCATTTTTACCTATGGGTGAAAAGCGAGGCTCATTGGTCTGGTATGATGAAAAAGAGCGTATTAAGGCGCTATCGGCGCTGGATAATACAGCCTTAGCTGAGCAGATAAAGGCGCACTTTCCACCCAGAATGGGCAATATGACGGTACTTGATAAAGGCAGTTTTCCTCTGCGCCGCCGCCATGCCAATCAATATGTAAAAGGGGCTGTGGTGCTGTTAGGCGATGCGGCTCATACCATTAATCCATTAGCAGGCCAGGGGGTTAATTTAGGGTTTAAAGATGTGGCACTACTTAACCAGCTTATCCAGCAAGGGCTTGAGGCTAAGTTAGACTTTGCGTCCCCAGAGCGCTTAGCGCGCTATCAGCGTGGTCGTCGCCCCGATAACTTGCTAATGCAATCGGCGATGGATGTGTGTTATCACACCTTTAGTAATGACTTTTTACCATTAAAAGTGTTGCGCAATTTAGGACTAAAAGCGGCTGAACACAGCGGACCATTAAAGACGCGAGTAATGAAATATGCCATGGGATTATAGGGCCGCGCTAAACATCACGCATCGGATGCCAAAAATCAGGGGCGCTTTTATAAGGCTTATGGCGTAGCTCTAGTAAGTCTTTGCTAAATTCTGTACAATTTCGCGCCCCTGTGGGCACTGGTCAGTAAGCGATGAGGCAATCGAAATGAGTGATAATAAAATAAACCTGCTAGATCTGGATCGTAGTGGTATGCGCGCTTTCTTTGAAGAGATGGGCGAAAAACCGTTTCGGGCAGATCAAGTGATGAAATGGATTTATCACTACGGTTGTGATGACTTTGAACAAATGACCAACATCAATAAAGTGTTGCGCGCTAAGTTACAACAAAAAGCGGAAATTCGCGCCCCAGAAATCAGTGTCGAAAAAATATCTGAAGATGGCACTATTAAGTGGGCGATGCAGGTGGGCTCTCAAGAAGTAGAAACCGTCTATATCCCTGATGGTGATAGAGCCACTTTGTGTGTCTCTTCTCAAGTCGGCTGCGCCCTAGACTGTAAGTTTTGCTCTACCGCACAACAGGGGTTTAACCGAAACCTTAAGGTATCAGAAATTATTGGCCAGGTATGGCGCGCGGCCAGTCGAGTAGGTTTTGTGCGAGACAATGAGCGCAAACCCATTACCAATGTGGTGATGATGGGCATGGGTGAGCCTTTGCTTAACTTAAACAATGTGGTGCCCGCGATGAGTCTGATGCTGGAAGATTTTGGCTTTGGCTTATCGAAACGTCGGGTCACCTTATCAACTTCTGGCGTGGTACCGGCATTAGATAAGATGAGCGATATGATAGATGTGGCCCTTGCCGTATCATTACATGCGGCCAATGATGAATTGCGCTCACAAATTATGCCGATCAACGACAAGTACAACATTGCGACCTTGCTTGAAAGCGTGCGTAACTATGTTAGTAAATCTAATGCGAATCACGGTAAAGTGACCATTGAATATGTGCTGCTTGACCATGTGAATGACGGCACCGAACATGCGGAAGAATTGGCGGAATTGCTAAAAGATCTCCCCTGCAAGATCAATCTCATCCCCTTTAATCCCTTCCCAGGAAATGATTATGGCAAACCGAGCAACAGCCGTATTGATCGCTTTAATAAAGTATTGATGAAGTATGGCAACACGGTCACGATTCGTAAAACCCGAGGCGATGATATTGATGCCGCCTGTGGTCAGTTGGTTGGAGATGTAATTGACCGAACTAAGCGCACGGCAAAAAAACGGATGCAGGAGCAAGCTATATCCGTCACAATGGTTTAAGAAAGCCTTCCCCCCTGTCGTTTAGTGCTATTGTGTGGCAGGTGAGGTAAATTTAATAAGGTGTTTACATTGTTTATGGGAACATATTTAGTGCGCCGTGGTCATGTTTAACTAGGCGGCGGTGTTTCCTATCATAATGAACTCAGCCCACCACGTTTATAGTTAACAGCGCGTGTTGAATTGGCAGCAAAGTAGAGATGAAGAGCAGGTAAATTCTGCCCATCAAGACGCTTATTTCCAGACTCATAACAGGTTAGGCGATTGTTATTAAATGACGATAAATGAAACCGATACACAGCCACAGGCTGACACTCTAGAAACTGCTGGGCCTGGCCCTTTACTACGCAATGCTCGCGAGGCTAAAGGGTGGACACAGGCTGAGGTTGCTCGCCGACTGAACTTGCGATTGGCTGTGATTGAATCGATTGATAGCGATCAGCACAAAGCGGGTGTTGCACTCACTTTTTTACGTGGTTATGTTAAAGCTTACGCTAAAGTAGTTGGCGTTGATGAGCGTGATGTATTAGCGGCGTTTGATGCTGTCAATGCACAAGAGCCAGCTATTGAAGTCTCCATGAAAAGTTTTTCTAAAAAGACTCGTCAGCAAGCCAGTGATAAATGGCTAAAGCGTATTAGCTGGCTCGTTTTTTTAGGGTTGCTGGCCTCGTTAGTATACTGGTGGTGGCAAGAGGGCGGTGCAGAACAGATGGGGCGGAGCTTACCAG
This sequence comes from Oceanisphaera sp., assembly GCF_052084945.1. NCBI lineage: Bacteria > Pseudomonadati > Pseudomonadota > Gammaproteobacteria > Aeromonadales > Aeromonadaceae > Oceanisphaera > Oceanisphaera sp. The sequence goes on along the minus strand of NZ_JBQDEX010000001.1, from coordinate 36,626 downwards.
CGACCTCTGAACAAAACACCTCCACTGAAGATGTAGCTTCGCCTGGGCCGTCATTAGATGCCACTGAATCCGCCAACACCCCGTTATCGAGCGTTGAGCCGAGCAGCAATATACAAACGAGCTCTCGCGCTGAGGTGACTGAGCGCATCGCCAGTGAAGCGATGAATGCTGACTCTAAAACACATAATATTGAAGACAACCTTGAGTCGGCCAATGTGTCTGATGCTGCATCTCAAGCGGCCTTACAGCCTGACGCTAACCCTAAATTACTCAGCTTACGTTTTACCGATGATTGCTGGATTAAAATTACCGACAGCACTGGGGTTACCCTGAGTGAAGGGACTAAAAAAGCGCAGCAAAGCTTGACGTTAGAAGGCACTCCTCCCTTTAAGGTCGTGCTAGGCTTGCCTCACGCGGTTCATATTGAATATATGGATCAAGCAGTAGACTTATCCTCCTTTAGTGCCAGTCGGGCTGCCCGGCTGACGATCCCCTAGATTAAAGCAAGAGTAACTAATGTCTTTACATGACTCTCCCATTGTTCGACGTCAATCTAAACAAATTCGTGTCGGCTCGGTTTTAGTCGGTGGCGATGCCCCTATCAGTGTGCAAACCATGACGAACACCTTAACCACAGATGTTGAGGCGACATTGGCTCAAATTAAAGCGGTTGAAAAAGTGGGCGCCGATATGGTGCGCGTATCTGTGCCCACTATGGAAGCCGCAGAAGCTTTTAAAGTGATTCGGGCCGGGACGAATATGCCGCTGATTGCTGATATTCACTTTGATTATCGCATTGCCTTGCAAGTGGCTGAGTACGGTGCAGATTGTCTACGTATTAACCCAGGTAACATAGGCCGTGAAGATCGAGTGCGAGCCGTGGTTGATTGTGCTCGAGATAAAGGTATTCCGATTCGTATCGGCGTCAATGGCGGTTCGCTTGAAAAAGAAATTCAAGAGAAATACAAAGAGCCAACGCCTGCCGCCTTGGTTGAGTCGGCCATGCGTCATGTCGATATTCTTGACCGTCTTAACTTTGACCAGTTTAAAGTGAGTGTCAAAGCCTCAGATGTGTTTCTCGCCGTTGGCGCTTATCGCGAATTAGCGCGACAAATAGAGCAGCCTTTACACTTAGGGATCACCGAAGCCGGTGGTTTTCGTTCTGGTGCGGTTAAGTCTTCTGTTGGACTGGGTATGTTATTGGCCGAGGGCATTGGCGATACGCTGCGCATTTCATTGGCGGCGGATCCGGTTGAAGAAATTAAAGTAGGCTTTGATATATTAAAATCACTGCGCATTCGCTCACGAGGCATTAACTTTATCGCTTGCCCGTCATGCTCGCGCCAAGAATTTGATGTAATAAGTACCGTCAATGAGTTAGAAAACCGCCTTGAAGACATTATTACCCCCATGGATGTGTCCATTATTGGCTGTGTAGTTAACGGCCCAGGTGAAGCACTGATTTCAGACTTAGGCTTAGCCGGAGCGCAACGAAAAAGTGCTTTATATGATGATGGCGAGCGCATTGGCCGACTGGATAACCGCAGCTTAGTTGATACTTTAGAAAGTCGTATTCGTGCCAAAGTGGCTATGATGGACCCCAAAGCCCGCATTCCGGTACAAGATAAAAACTAATTCGAGCTAGGCTATGTTCCTAGGCACCAAGCCTATTTATAGGCATAGACTAGACACCATCAGAAACAGAGATATTTTTGTGGCTAAACAAATCCAAGCTATTCGTGGAATGAACGACTGCCTACCGGAGCAAACCCCCGCCTGGCAACAAGCAGAAACCGTATTACGCAACTTAATGGCCAGCTATGGCTACGCTGAAGTACGCATGCCCATTATGGAAAGCACCGGCTTATTTCGCCGCGCCATTGGTGAAGTCACCGACGTGGTAGAAAAAGAAATGTACAGCTTTGATGACCGCAATGGTGACAGCATGACGCTGCGTCCAGAGGGCACAGCAGGTTGTGTGCGTGCCGGTATTCAGCATGGCCTGTTATATAACCAAGAGCGCCGCATGTGGTACATGGGGCCAATGTTTCGCTATGAGCGCCCCCAAAAAGGTCGTTACCGCCAGTTTCATCAGTTTGGTGTGGAAGTATTTGGCTTACAAGGCCCTGATATTGACGCTGAACTGATAATGCTGACCGCTCGGTTATGGAAGCAGCTTGGGGTGAGTGAGCATTTAGTGCTGCAGCTTAATAGCCTTGGCCAGCCCGAAGAAAGAGCGGAATACCGCCAAGCGCTGATAACCTATTTAGAACAATATTACGAGCAGCTTGATGCCGACAGCCAGCGCCGTTTGCATACCAACCCCCTGCGAGTGTTAGACAGTAAAAATCCTCACGTACAGGCCTTGTTGCAAGATGCACCTATTTTAAGTGATTACTTTGGTGAAGCGACTCAAACCCACTTTGCAGGTTTAACTGCTTTGCTAAGTGCAGCAGGTATTGCCTTTGAAATAAACCCGCGTTTAGTACGAGGGCTTGATTATTATAACCTCACGGTGTTTGAGTGGGTCACTGAAAGCTTAGGTGCCCAAGGCACTGTATGCGGCGGAGGCCGTTATGACGGCTTAGTAGAACAGTTAGGGGGACAAGCCACGCCTGCTGTGGGGTTTGCCATGGGCATGGAGCGCCTGGTGTTACTGCTAGAAACGCTAGAAAAAGTGAATGCTCAGCCTGCACTTGCAGATGTCTATATCGCCATGATGGGGGAGTCGACTCGAGTCGCCGGCTTTGCTCTCGCTGAACAGCTACGTGATCATATCCCAAGTTTAAGTGTGATGAGCCATTGCGGGGGAGGCAACGTTAAGAAGCAACTCAAACGTGCTGATAGAAGCGGTGCCAGCATGGCCCTTATTTTAGGAGAAGACGAAGTTGCACGAGGTGAGGTGACTATTAAGTATTTACGTGGCCAAGGTGAACAACAGACCTTGACCGTTAACGACATTATTGAACAGCTGAAAAAGGTGGTCTAAGTGGATTTTAATAGCACGGAAGAGCAGCAAATAGAAACCCTCAAGCGCTGGTGGTCAGAGTATGGTAAGTCGATCATACTAGGAGCTGTTGTTGGTTTGGGGGGGCTATTTGGCTGGCGTTATTATCAAACTCATCAAATAGAAACCCGCGCTGCCGGTGCCGATAGCTTTGCCTATGTCAGTGGTGAGCTGGCCAATAAAGGCTCAGATGCATTTGATACAGCTGTAGAGTTTGTTGAGCAAAATCAAGGGAATAACTACGGTGAATTGGCCGCACTATTATTAGCCAGTGAAGCCATAAAAGCCAATCAACTCCCCCTAGCTCAGCAACAGCTGGAGCTTGCACTGGCTGGTACTCAAGATGACGCGCTAAATAATACTATCAGGTTGCGTCTTGCTCGTGTTTTATTAGCACAAGATAATATAGCTGATGCTCAAGCGGCATTAAATAATGTGACGGCAGAAGCATTTTCTGCCCAACGCAGCGAGGTGCAAGGTGATTTGTATATGGCGCAAGATAACCCCCAAGATGCCGGTGACGCATATCGCGCTGCCAGAGACGCGGGTGGCCTTGCGGATAACCCCAGCTTACGCCTTAAATTAGATAATTTAGGTGTATCTCATAAACCGGGTGAGGATGCATAATAATGCGCAAACATGTCTCGGTACTTTCCTTATTGCTGGCCATGGGGCTGAGTGCTTGTTCTAGTGACACCGATGTTATTCAAGTTAGTCCGTTGCCCGATATCAATAACACTCTAAACGCCAAGGCGAGCTGGTCAAGCTCGGTGGGCAATGGGGTGGGGGACTTTTATTCTCAGTTGGCCCCTGTAGTTGATGGTGAGCGCATTTTTGCTGCCTCACGAGAAGGAAAGTTAGCCGCCTTTGATCGCCATACCGGTAAGCGTCACTGGCAGCAGCGACTCGATAAGCTAGCCATTAACGACAAGCAACGCAGCCCACGCATTTCTGGTGGATTAATAGCCGCCTACGGTAACCTGTATTTTGGTTCGGAAAATGGAATTGTCTATGCAGTTGCACAGTCTGATGGCGAAGTGCTATGGACTCAAACTGTGCCGGGGGAAGTGCTCGCCGCGCCCGCGGTTGATGAGGGCAAAGTGGTGGTGCATACCAGTGCAGGTAACTTAGTCGCACTAGATTCAAGCACCGGCGAACAGCAATGGCAACTTCGTAATGAGCAGCCTAGCTTAACGTTGCGCAGCATGGCGACGCCGGTCAGTGTGGGCGGTGCCGTATTATATGGTCGTGCTGACGGTCGTTTAGGTGTGGCTTTGCTGGCTAATGGTCAGCCGGTACGCGATACCCGTATCGCCAGTCCCCGCGGCGCCACTGAGCTAGAGCGGATGGTGGATGTCGCCGCCAAACCGGTGATTTTAGGCGATCTTCTGTTCACAATCGCTTATAATGGCCAACTGACTGCTCATCAGTTGATTTCGGGGCAAGAATTGTGGAAGCGCCAGTATCAGGGCTCTCAGGATCTAAGCACCGACGGACGCCTACTTTATATTAGCGACAGCCGTAGCCATTTGTTTGCTGTGGATGCGCGCAGTGGTATGGAAGTATGGTCGAATACCGAGCTGGAAAACCGTCAGCTAACCGCATCAGCGGTGTTCGGTGATTATCTGGTGGCAGGTGATGCACAGGGCTATTTGTACTGGTTTAATCGCCAAACGGGCGAACTTGAATCTTTACAGCGCCTCGACAGCAAAGGGCTTTATATTGCGCCTTTAGTGGTTGATGACATGCTCTATGTGCAGAGCCGTAGTGGCGACTTGGTGGCCATAAGCCAACCGTAAACGTTGCACAAGTACACCACCGGCTCCTGATCCACGATCAGGAGCCGTTATTGTTTTTTGGAGACTGATTTTATGATGCCAGTAGTGGCTCTGGTGGGACGCCCTAACGTGGGCAAGTCCACATTATTCAACCGCTTAACTCGTACTCGAGATGCTTTAGTGGCCAACTTCCCTGGCCTCACTCGTGATCGTCAATATGGCCAAGCCAAAATTGGTGAGTTGGAATTTATCGTAGTAGATACCGGTGGTATTGATGGAACCGAACAGGGCATAGAGCTTGAAATGGCCGCCCAGTCATTGGCCGCCGTTGATGAAGCTGATGTTGTTTTATTTATGGTGGACGCCAGAGCAGGGCTGAGCTCGGCAGACGAAGGCATTGCTGCACACTTGCGCCGTTGCCAAAAAAAGACCTTATTAGTCGTCAATAAAACCGACGGTATAGATGCCGACTCTGCGGTGAGCGAGTTTTATCAATTAGGGCTCGGCGGCGTTTATCCCATTGCCGCAAGCCAAGGTCGTGGCGTATTAAGCTTAATTGAAACCGCATTAGCCCCGCAGTTAGCTGAGCTAGCCGCGTTGCAAGAGCAGGCTAGCAGCATGCAAGCTGAGGCAGATTTTGAGCTAGCAGACGATGCAGAGGAAGACTTCAACTTTAGTGATCTTGATGACGATCAAGTGCAAGACTTGCTTGCTGTTATCGATCAGAATAATGAAGAAGAAGCTCAACAGTTTGCTGACTTACCGATTAAATTAGCCATTGTTGGCCGGCCTAATGTGGGTAAATCAACACTCACTAACCGTATTCTAGGTGAAGAGCGGGTAGTGGTGTATGACCAACCAGGCACGACCCGTGATTCTGTCTACATCCCAATGCAGCGTGATGAGCAAGAATATATCTTGATTGATACCGCTGGTGTGCGTCGTCGTGGACGTGTACATGAAGCGGTTGAAAAGTTCTCGGTGATTAAAACCTTAAAGGCCATCGAAGATGCTAACGTGGTGTTATTGATAGTAGATGCCCGCGAAGGCATTTCTGATCAAGACTTAAGTTTGCTGGGATTTGTGCTCAATGCAGGCCGTAGTATTGTCTTAGCAGTAAATAAATGGGATGGCCTTGAAGATGATGTGCGTGACGATATTAAGCGTGAGTTAGATCGTCGCTTAGGCTTTATCGACTTTGCACGCCTACATTTTATTTCGGCCTTACATGGCAGCGGTGTGGGTAATCTTTTTGAGTCTATTCAAGAAGCTTACCAATCAGCGACTAAGCGGGTAAATACCTCTATGCTGACGCGGATCATGATGATGGCCCAAGACGATCATCAGCCGCCATTAGTTGGTGGGCGCCGTGTTAAGCTGAAATATGCCCACGCCGGTGGCTACAACCCGCCGCGCATTATTGTGCATGGCAATCAGGTAAAAACGCTGCCTGATTCTTATAAGCGTTATCTGGTGAACTACTTCCGTCGCTCGTTACAGATTATGGGAACGCCAATTAGGGTTGAGTTTCATGAGGGAATTAACCCTTATGAGGGCAAGAAAAATAAGTTAACTGAAAACCAAATGCGCAAACGAAAACGCTTGATGCGCTTTAATAAGAAAAAATAATCACCAAACGCCGGCGCTCTGCCGGCGTTTTATTTTAGAGCACAGCGCCCTTATATGGTGAGGGCTCCCCTACTAATAGTTGGGTGCTTGGCCCTTGCCCTATAAAGTCTTTTTCAGATCTTATCTCTATTGTTCCGTGTTCTTCCATGGGTTCCGTGGCGAAAAATTGTGATCAGTTAGTTTTACAGATTGATATAAGACACTAAAAAGCAAGGGATAAAATAAAGAGCCACCGTTAAACTTGAAGGTTTGCCGTGAGAAAGTGTCGTTTTTTTCTATGCGTTCATCCTCACTCATTATTATGGTCTATGATGAATAGCGAGATAGGTTGTTTATATTTGGAGGAAGATATGTACACATCGTTACTGGTTGCGGTTGATGGTTCTAAACAAAGTGAAAAAGCGCTGACCTTGGCCTGTTACTTGGCGCAGAGTAATCAAGCAAAAATACATATTGTGCATGCGCCTGAAGTATTACAGCATCCGGCAATAATGACGTGGGGCTTGGGGGCAGTATCGTTAGAGAGCAGCCGTAAAGAGTTAGAGACGATCAGCAGTAAGTTGGTAGAGCATGCGGTATCTGCTGCCAAAGAGCAGGGCATCAACCAAGTAGAAGGTCATATAGCACATGGTGAGCCAACGTTAGCGATTATTAAGCAAGCCGACAAGTTAGGCGTGGACGTTATTGTGATGGGGTGCCGAGGCCTAGGTAACTTGTCGGGGCTGGTTATGGGCAGCGTATCGCACAAAGTAAGCCACAGTGCCCAATGTGGCGTCATTACCATACGTTAATAAATAACAGCGAAGCGAGTGGTGATAAGCAGGCACCCTCTGCCTTCCCACTAGCACCGAGTTGTCTGAAGGTGTCGGTAAAGAAAGCCCTTTGTTCGCCAGTGATGCAGACCGAACCGACTAAATTACTTCTCTCATTTTTATTTATAATGCGAGCAAAAGATGTGACTAAGTGACAGGCTTTAAGCTGGCTGCTGGGTTTTTCGCTGTGCTTGTTCTTCTAAGAAGTAGGCATTATTGCGGCGTAATATATTACGCCGTACATCTTTCATCAGTATTTTTCGACGTGGTGAGCAGGTTTTATTGGCGCGCTGTTTTAGTAATAGGCGTCTGCGTTTTAGCATGGGGGCTCCTGTATGCTTAATATAATATCACAGCAGTAAGGCTGCTAGCCTACTGCTGTGGTGCATTAAATATCAGCTTTTGTGTTAGGTAAAGTGACATTTCTCTTAAATGTCGACTTCGACGGTAGGCATCGTGCGTTGCTCAGGTAAATTGGCATCAATTTGGCCATCATACTGCCACTGTAAGCTTTGGTAATATTGGCGAATATTATTCACAAACTGCTTTGTCTCACGCCCTCGAGCATAGCCATAACGGGTTTGGCGATACCATTTTGGCTGATGTAAAAGGGGGAGGTTTTCTTTCACTTGTGCCCAAGAATTGGGGTCTTGTTGACGAGACAGCGTGAGCCTACGAACATCTAACACATGACCTAAGACAATGTTATAAGCTGCTAAGGCAAACCAAATCCGCTCATCTTGAGGAATCGCATCGGGCAAGCGCGCTAAAATAGAGGTTAAATACTGGGCTCCGCCACGAATACTTTGTTCGGGATCTAAACGATTAGTTACGCCGACTTGCGCGGCTGTATCTTCGGTGAGCATCATCATGCCACGCACCCCAGTATAAGAGGTAGCTTTAGGATCCCAGTGTGACTCTTGATAACTAATGGCTGCCAGTAAGCGCCAGTCTAACTCGCCCGCGTAGCGTTGAAATAATGGCTGATATTGCGGTAGTCGACTCTCGGTGCGTTGTAAAAAGGTACGAGTATCAACATAGTCAAAGCTTTGCACATGACCAAAATACTTTTCATGTAATCGCGCTAACGTATCTTGGCTCGATTGTTGTTCAAAAAACGTCAGCATGGATGCTAAGAGACTGTCATCGTCACTGTTAGGCAACATCCAAGCAATTGCTTGCGGTTGACCTACCGTAAACGCGGCTTCAACACTGGGGTAATAGCGCTGAGTCCTGGCTAATAAAATGTCGTTGACGAGGGCATAATCCGCTTTGTCTTCTGCTACTTGACGCAATAAATCTTCGGCATCGGTATCGCGCTTAGTTTGCCATGGTAATTCGGGGTGTGTTTGTTGTTGTTGATGTAACCATTCTGCTTGGCTAGAGCCTGCCAGCACAATAACATCTTCTGTGAGATCGTGAATATCTTTGGGCCGAGTAAGGCCTTTACGATACGCTAATGTGTGTTCAATATGATAATAGCTGGGTCCAAAGCGATAAAGTTTGCGCCGCTGCTCGGTGTTGGTTAGACCGGCAGCGAGCATATCTACCTGTCCGTTATCTAATAGGCTAAATAACTCATTTAAGCTATAAGCAGGCACCATCTTTAGCGCGATCTGGTCGCCTAAAGAAGCAGAAAATTGTTGAGCGAGTTCAAAGTCGAGGCCTTCTTCTTGGCCATCCCGTAAAAAATAATACAGCGGGTGATAAAGTGTTCCTACTCGCAGGCTGCCCCGTTTTTGTATTTGTTCGACGCTATCGGTAAGTGGTGCTGGGTGATCACAGCCGCTTACTGTCAGCATAACCAACAGGAGTAAAGGGTTAAGTAGCAATACAAGTCGGTGCAAAGCAGCTCCTCACTATAAATAATGGCCATTTTATAACAGAAGTCACCGACTTCGTCTAAGGCCTTTGAACGGCGATAAGCGTTTAGCTTAAACAAATACGGGCACTTACTGGTCGACTAGCTCTTTGAGGTGCGAACGATGCGCGTCAGAAAGTCTTATCATTGATGTGAGCAACAGGCTTATTACGGACAGCGGACTCGCTTTTTATATGTGGCAGTTGAGCTTGTAGCAATGAGTGATGACAGAGGATTATGAGTCGCGGCTTTAGCTTTATTAAATGGGCGTCGACACAGCACAGGGGGGATCCTATAATAGCAGCCAACTTCTCAACCCCCCCATTCACTCACGCATTGAGAATCACCACTATGGAAATACTGAGAGGCTTAGCTGCCTTATCTGGTTTTAGAATTCAAGCCTTGGTACGCCAAGCCCAGCAGCAAAATTTGCCACTGACTGATATTACCACCGAATATGTTCACTTTGTTGCTCTTCATGCCAACCTCGAGGCACAAGAGCAGCACACATTAGCTCAACTACTTGATAGTCCAGCGCAAAGTGCGACTCCTGCACCTAATAGCAAAATGGTATTAGTGACGCCACGCCCAGGGACCTTATCGCCTTGGTCGACCAAAGCCACTGATATTGCGCATAACTGTGGTTTAAGCCAAGTTAAGCGTATTGAGCGTGGCATTAGCTATCATTTAAGTTTTGAGCGCCCCCCAAGTGAAACGGAACTAGCAGCCATAACCGGTTTATTATTTGACCCTATGACAGAGGTGGTGCTTAGCCAACTAGAAGCTGCTAACTGTCTTTTTGCGCAAGCAGATCCAGCTCCTGTTAGCACTGTTGATATACAAGGCGGTGGCCGAGAGGCACTGGTAGAGGCGAATTTAAGCTTAGGGCTGGCGTTGGCTGATGATGAAATTGACTATTTGTTAGCTGGCTTTACTGAGTTGGGGCGCAACCCAAATGACATTGAACTGTATATGTTTGCTCAGGCCAACTCAGAGCATTGCCGCCATAAAATTTTTAACGCCGACTGGACCATAGACGGTGTAGAGCAGTCTAAGTCGCTGTTTAAGATGATTAAGAACACTCATGAGCAAGTGCCAGAGCATGTGCTGTCTGCTTATAAAGACAACGCCGCTGTCATGAGTGGCTCGGTCGCAGGGCGCTTTTTTGCCAGTCCAGAGTCCGGTGAATACCGCTACCATCAAGAAGATATTCATATTTTAATGAAGGTAGAGACTCATAATCACCCTACCGCTATCTCGCCTTATGCTGGTGCGGCCACGGGATCCGGTGGTGAAATTCGTGATGAAGGTGCTACCGGTCGCGGCTCTAAGCCAAAAGCCGGTTTAGTTGGTTTTAGTGTCTCTAACTTAAACATTCCTACTTACCCTCGTCCGTGGGAACAAGATTTTGGTAAGCCAAACCGTATTGTTAGTGCGCTTAACATCATGCTGGATGGCCCTTTAGGTGGTGCGGCTTTTAATAATGAGTTTGGCCGTCCAGCCTTGTTAGGATATTTCCGTACTTTTGAAGAAAAAGTATCTAGCTTTAATGGCGAAGAAGTGCGTGGTTACCATAAGCCGATTATGTTGGCGGGTGGCCTTGGCAATATTCGTGACGAGCATGTACAAAAAGGGGAGATCACTGTTGGCGCTAAGCTGATTGTGCTGGGCGGTCCGGCCATGAACATTGGCTTGGGCGGCGGTGCGGCATCGAGTATGACCTCGGGCCAGTCTAGCGAAGACTTAGATTTTGCCTCAGTACAGCGTGATAACCCAGAAATGGAGCGTCGTTGCCAAGAAGTAATCGACCGTTGCTGGGCCATGGGCAATAATAATCCTATTCAATTTATTCACGATGTGGGAGCAGGCGGTTTATCTAATGCCATGCCTGAATTAGTGAGTGATGGTGGGCGCGGTGGACGCTTTGATCTGCGCAATATTCCTAATGATGAACCGGGCATGAGCCCATTACAAATTTGGTGTAATGAATCACAAGAGCGCTATGTGATGTCGGTTGCCAATGATCGTTTAGCTGAATTTGAGGCCATTTGTCACCGCGAGCGTGCGCCGTTTGCCGTGGTTGGCGAAGCGACGACTGAGCCGCATTTAAGCTTAACAGACAGCCACTTTGACAATCAGCCGATTGATATGCCACTCGATGTGTTATTGGGTAAAGCACCTAAAATGCAGCGTGACGGTCAAACAAAACAACACCAAAGCCCCGCCCTAGAGCTTGGTGGCATTACCCTAAAAGGGGCTGCGGCGCGTGTAATGACATTGCCTGCTGTGGCTGATAAAGGCTTTTTAATCACCATTGGTGATCGCAGTGTGACCGGGTTAGTGGCTCGCGATCAAATGGTGGGGCCTTGGCAGGTGCCCGTTGCTGACTGTGCGGTTACCGCGGCCTCTTACGACAGCTATGTGGGCGAGGCTATGTCGTTGGGTGAGCGTACCCCTGTGGCCTTGCTTGACTATGCCGCCTCTGCCCGATTGGCGGTAGCTGAGTCCATCACTAATATTGCTGCTACTGATATTGGTGAGTTAAAGCATATTAAACTGTCTGCTAACTGGATGGCCGCCGCCGGCCACCCTGGGGAAGATGCAGGCTTATATGAAGCTGTTAAAGCGGTAGGTGAAGAACTGTGCCCCGAGTTAGAGCTGACTATTCCTGTGGGCAAAGACTCAATGTCGATGAAAACCAGTTGGCAGGAAGCGGGCGAAGATAAATCAGTCACCTCGCCCTTATCATTGGTGATCACCGCCTTTGCTCGAGTAACAGATATTCGCAATACCGTCACTCCTTGGTTACGCACCGATCAGGGTGATACAAGCCTTATCTTGGTTGACTTAGGCAATGGCAAGAATCGCTTGGGGGCGTCGGCATTAGCGCAAGTATACCGGCAGTTAGGTGATACCCCAGCCGATCTTGACAGCCCTGCGTTATTGAAAAATTTCTTTTATGCCATGCAAGCCTTAGTGGCAGACAAGCAGTTATTGGCCTACCACGATAAAGGCGATGGGGGATTATTTGTCACCTTAGCTGAAATGGGGTTTGCGGGTAACACTGGTTTAGATATTGAACTTGACTTATTAGGCAGCGATAACCTTGCCGCTTTATTTAATGAAGAGTTAGGTGCGGTAATACAAGTGCGCCAAGCAGATAAAGAAGCCGTACTCACTTGTTTGGCTGGTCATGGTTTGGCCAGTTGTAGTCATGTGATTGGTGCTCCTAATCAAGATGATCAGTTGCGCTTCTTTTATGGCGGGCAAGAGGTTTATAGCGAATCTCGTCGTGAACTGCGTCGGTTATGGTCAGAAACTAGCTACCAGATGCAAGCGCTGCGTGATAACCCTGAAACCGCACAAGCTGAATATGACGCTAAACTGGCCGCTGACAACCCAGGCTTATCAGTTGAGCTTAGCTTTGATCCTAAACAAGACATTGCCGCACCTTATATTGCTAAAGGTGTGCAACCACGTATGGCTATTTTACGTGAACAAGGCGTTAACTCACACGTAGAAATGGCTGCGGCTTTTGATCGTGCCGGTTTTGCTGCAGTAGATGTACACATGAGCGACTTACAAAGTGGGCGCTATCGCTTAGATGAATTTTCTGGCATGGTTGCCTGTGGTGGTTTCTCTTATGGTGATGTGCTGGGCGCAGGCGGTGGCTGGGCTAAGTCGGTGCTGTTTAACGACGCACTGCGTGCTCAGTTTGGTGCATTTTTTGCGCGTGAAGACAGCTTCGCTTTAGGGGTATGTAATGGTTGCCAAATGCTCTCTCGCTTACGTGACCTCATTCCTGGGGCTGCGCATTGGCCGGATTTTGTACGCAACCAATCAGAGCGCTTTGAAGCCCGCTTTAGCTTAGTTGAAGTACAAGAATCGCCTAGCTTGTTCTTGTCGGGCATGGCGGGCTCTCGTTTGCCGATTGCCGTGTCTCATGGTGAAGGACGTATTCAAACTGTTAATGCAAATATGAGCGCTATTGAAGCCAGTGGCACAGTCGCGATGCGTTTTGTAAATAACCAAGGGCAAGCCACAGAGCAGTATCCGGCTAACCCCAATGGGTCTGCCAATGGTATTACTGGGCTGAGCAGTCAAGATGGCCGTGTGACTATTATGATGCCCCACCCTGAGCGGGTGTTTCGTACTGTCGCTAACTCTTGGCACCCAGATACATGGGGGGAAGATGGTGGCTGGATGCGTATTTTCCGTAATGCGCGGAAAAATATCGGCTAATATTGCGACTTGCCTCCCACTATAAAAAAAGCCCACGCAAAGTGGGCTTTTTATTTGCTGCGAGAGCCTATATGATTGATAGGTTAATTACCTTTTACTTGGCAATTAATCATTGGGCTAGCAATACCCCGTCATATTCGCATTTGCTTTACTCAACGAGTTAAATACCCTTATGGATAATGGTGAATTGTTGTGGACTGCCCCTACTGTTCTGCATAAGAACAATAGTGACAGTCTTAAAGAGTTGACAGCTACCTCTTTTAATTTAACCCGGCAAATTATGAACCACATACAAGAGGGGGTAGTGGTCATGGATGCTCGGGGGCGAGTACTGGAAGTGAACCAAGCTTTTTGTACGTTAAGTGAGTTAGATGACTCGCAGCTACGTGGCGTACATATCACCAACCTCAGCGGTAGCTTACATCGGCGACGTTATTATCGTGATATTTGGCAGCAGCTTCATCAGCAACAGCAATGGCAGGGGGAGGTGGCGCATTACAACCAGCAAGGGGTGCTTGTTACCCATCAATTAATGCTGCATTTAATTAAAGACAATCAAGGTCAAGTTGAGCATATTCTTGGCATTATTGATGATGTGAGCCAACTTAAAGCATCACAAAAACAGCTTAGCTTTTTAGCGCACCATGATGCACTAACTGGAACGGCTAACCGCACTTTTTTACTGAGCTGGTTTAGCCAACTCACCTGTAAACTGGCTAAACATGAATCGCTAGCCTTGTTGTTTATTGACCTTGACCGCTTTAAGCCGGTGAATGATAACTTTGGCCATGGGGTGGGTGATCAGGTACTTAAAGAGTTAGCTGCTCGACTACAAGATCAAATGGATAAGACGGGACTACTTGCCCGTATTGGTGGCGATGAATTTGTTATTGTGTTACGTGATACCCGTACTATTGCTCAGTTGCAGCATAAAGCCGAACAACTGCTAATGGAGCTTAAAGCTCCGGTTAAAGTAGGCGATTATGAGTTAAGTGTTGGTGCAAGTATGGGGGTGAGCTTTTACCCTGAACAGGGTAAAGACATTGATAGCCTGTTACGTTATGCAGATATGGCCATGTATCAGGCTAAGCGTAATAGCTGCAGTAAAATCTGCTTTTTTGATCAAAGCCAATATGCTCAATTACAAGATCAGCAACGCCTTACTGCTGATTTTCATCAAGCGATTAGCGATAATCAGTTTTTTTTACAATATCAACCAATATTGGCTACTGAAAACAAACAGCTACTTAGCCTAGAGGTATTATTGCGCTGGCAGCACCCTCAGCTTGGTGTACTCTACCCTGGACAATTTTTATCTGCCGCCGCCGCCGCTGGCTCTTTATACCGACTGGCAGAGTGGGTGTTTATTGAGGCTGCAGCGCAGTTGCGTCATTGGCGTGAGCATCTCGATTGGCAGGGCGGTATTAGTGTTAACTTAAGTGGGTTAGAGTTAGAGCAATTAAGGGTGGCGCCTTTAGTGGCTTTATTGCAACAACAAGGCGTAAACCCAGCCGACTTTACGTTAGAGCTTTGCAGTGACTACCTTATGCGCCGCAGTGAATCACTCAGCAAGACGTTGGCCCAACTAAGAGCGGTAGGCATGAGTATTTATTTAAATAAAGTAGGGGAGGGGCGCTTTAATTTTACTGTGCTTAATCAGCTTCCCATTGATGGAATTAAGCTTGACCGCGGTTTATTTAGCAAGTTTGAATGTACATTTTCGCAGTCAGTAATACGTTCATTATTATTATTATCTGAATCATTAAAGATGAAAGTGATTGCCTGTGGTGTTGAGACACAAGCCCAGTGGCAATTCCTACGCCATCACGGCTGTTATGGTGTGCAAGGGCGATTGTTAGCTCCCCCCCTGCATGCAAACGAGCTAGCAGACTACCTCAATACATAATTCAATAAAGCTGCAGTAAGCGCTTAATCAATGCCGTGTAATAATATTTTACCTGGGCTAATGGCAAGGCTCACCATGCTTTCTTTTAGCTGGCGCTGTAAAGGTACTTGCTCATCCAAAGTATACACAGGGTACTTTGATAAGTATCCGGTTAACCCTTGCAATAAAATAGGCAATATAAACCGCGCTTGTGATGCGCTTTCACCTTGATGAACACGATAATTAATCAGTTCAAACTCATCTAAAAATAGCGCGCCGGTTTCGTTGTTATAGCGAGGGCGAGCGCTAAAGTCACCCGTAACATGCCAATGGTATTGCTGCTGGCCTTGGTTAAGTGCAATAAGCGCGTCACCCATCACTCTGGCCTTATCGGGGCTTTGGCGCCCAAGAGTAACCTGCATATCTTGCATTTTTATCGATGCCGACAGCCACTGCCCTAAGCTAACAGGAAACGCTTTACCTAACTGTTGATTTAGTTCTGTATTCAGCTGATGCTCAGTTAGCGTAAGGGTTTGTGCCCCCGCCCCCATACTGATGCTGAGCATCATGAATAACAGTATTACTTTCATTATTCAGCCCCTGTTTTCTCGAGTTATTACTGTTGATAGTGTTTAAGAAAACGCGCCAGACGACCAATAGCATCTTCTAACACTTCAACCCGAGGTAGAGTGACTAAACGAAAGTGATCGGGGGTAGGCCAGTTAAAGCCGGTGCCTTGCACAATGAGTAACTTTTCTTGTAACAATAAGTCATAGACCATCTTTTGATCGTCTTTAATATTGTAAACTTTAGGATCTAGGCGCGGAAATAAATAAATAGCGCCTTTGGGCTTAACACAAGAGACGCCCGGAATATCGTTGAGCAATTGCCAAGCTAAATCACGTTGTTGGCGCAAGCGACCATTAGGCAGCACTAGCTCATTAATACTTTGATAACCGCCAAGGGCGGCTTGAATAGAGTGCTGCATGGGTACGTTGGCACACAGTCGCATAGACGACAACATTTCTAGGCCTTCTATATAGCCTTTCGCTTGATGCTTAGGCCCACTTATCATCATCCAGCCTTGGCGAAAGCCAGCTGCGCGATAGCTTTTAGACAAGCCGTTAAAAGTGGCCACTAGCACATCGTCACATAAGGAACATACTGAATGATGTGCTACATCATCATATAAAATCTTATCGTAAATTTCGTCAGCAAAAATAATAAGATTATGCTGACGTGCAACTTCAATCACCTCTAGTAAAAACTCGCTGCCATAAACAGCCCCAGTTGGATTATTGGGGTTGATAAGCACGATGCCTTTGGTGCGAGGGGTAATTTTAGCGCGAATATCATCTAAGTCAGGATACCAGTCGGCTTGCTCGTCACACTGATAATGCACCGCATTGCCACCAGATAAGGTAACTGCGGCGGTCCACAGTGGGTAATCTGGAGAGGGAACTAAAATCTCATCGCCATTATTTAGCAAGGCCTGCATGGCCATTACAATCAGCTCAGAGACGCCATTACCAATGTAGATGTCTTCTACATCAATGGTGCGCAACCCCTTTTGTTGATAATACTGCATAATCGCCTTACGGGCTGAAAATAAGCCTTTAGACTCACAATACCCTTGGCTGGTTGGCATATTAACAATGGCATCTTTAAGTAACTCTTCCGGGGCATCAAAACCAAACGTGGCGGGGTTACCTATGTTGAGCTTAAGAATGCGGTGGCCTTCATCTTCTAAGCGTCTTGCTTCTTTATGAACCGGACCACGTATGTCGTAACAGACGTTAGCTAATTTATGTGATTTATCTAGGGTGTACATGAATACAAACGGCCTCGGAAAAAGAAGTAGCGATACGCTTTAGCTTAACATTAAGGACAACACGCATAGTCAGCATCAGCTATAGCGAGCATGATGATAATACCTAACTGGCAATGCATCTGCGCTGGTTGTCGTCTCACTTTGTGCGTTGAGTGATAAAATCGCACATAATCACGGTGCTTTTACTCTTGAAACAAGCCTAAATTAGCCTTGGCATATGCTTCAAACTCGGTATAGCCGCCTACATGTTCTTGATCAACAAAAATTTGTGGTACCGTTTCTACCGGTTTTCCTACGGTTTTTTCTAGATCTTCCTTAGAGATGCCTTCGGCATGAATATCGATATAGCGAAAGTTAAAATCGTCACGCTCTTCGGTTAGCTTTTCTGCTAATTCTTTAGCGCGTACACAGAATGGGCAACCAGGGCGGCCAAAAATAACGGTAAACATATATTACTCCTCATTTATTTATATTACGCAGTTTAACAGGTCTAGGGGACAGCTGTCAGCCGTAAGCGTGACGCCTATTCGCAAAACATAATCCCCAAGGTCATACTAGGGATGTTATTCAGTTGGTTTGGTCGCTGTTCCCTAACACCTGCGCTTCTAGCCATTCGCGCTCAAAACGTCTGGCTGGCCATTCTCCTTGACCTGCTGCTATATTTTTTTCATGTTGCGGACTAATTGAAAGCCCATTTTGTAGTAATACAAAGGCTTTGCGCTGTCCTGTATGGGTATCAATAAAGCCGGCTAAATTTTGTACATGAGAAATAGTGCCAGTTTTGGCTGTTATTTTTCCTTTCAGCGTCGCGCTTTGTACGCTGCGTCTGTAGCGCAAAGTCCCACTTTCCCCACTTACGGGCAGTAGTCCCATAAGCCAGTTGGCTCGCGGGTCTTGTGTTATGGTCAGCAATACTGCTAATAAATCTTGGGCACGCACAATATTATGTGCAGATAACCCTGAGCCATCGGCAAGCCAGGCTGGGCCAAGGTCAATGTTGGCCTCTTGTTGTAATATGTCACGTACCGCTTGAGTACCATTACTAAAGCTGCCGGCTTGATTAAAGTGCTCTGCCCCTAAGGTACGGAGCAAGCTGTCGGCATATAAATTATCAGAGCGTTCTAAAATACGCCGACTTAATTCTTTTAGCGGTGGTGAATGATGATGTGCTAACACCGGCCAATCGCTGGCGGTAATATGGCTGGCCTTAATGCCACCTGATAGATGAATACCGTTCTGTTTTAGTGCCCAGCGCGTCAGATCAGTCCCCCAAGCATCAACATCTTGAATGGCAAAACGCAAAGGCCATGGCTCTTTGCGTGGACCAATACACCCTGTTAGGCGGTATTGATTAGGTGGGGTCATTTCTACTTCTAACGAACAAAATTGCCGCTTTTGTTCAGTACGATTTAATACATCAACCTTTGCGCTAATACTCACTGGTTGGTGAGCCGGTACTGTGGCTCGTGCTGCTTGGTTGGGGCGTGCATACAGTGCACCTTGCACACAGTTTCGGTCTAAAATTAATGCCGATACCGGTGAGGTATAGCACACGCTTAAATCATTCCACGACCACCCATTACCGCGATCATATCCACTAAAGCGCTGCTGATTAAGCAAAACATTGCCGTTAATGCGGCGAATGCCGGTGCGTTTTAAGAGCGCTTGTAATTGTTCACGGGTGAGTGATGGGTCACCTACAAAATCAATGAGTACGTCACCGACAAGCTGATCGTCTCGTAATTGACCGTTATAGCGCACTTGAGTTTTATAACGCCAATCAGGCCCTAAGGCTAAGGCGCCTGCTAAAGTGGTAAGTAACTTTTGCGTTGATGCCGGTTTTAATAATAGCTGTGCATTGTGGCTCGACTCCACCTCACCGGTCGTTGCATCGGCTAGTATCCAAGCTGTTTGACTGTTGGCTGGAGGGGCTGTGGTTACTGGCACGGTTGCGTTCACGCCAAAGTGAGCAATAAGGCCAATAAGCCCAATAAAATAGGATTTCATAAGTACTCTTTATAACGAATGGGCGGTGCGAAACCGTCCTTGGTAATCGAATAAGGTTTCTTTTATTTTCCAATGACGTTTGTGCTGGCGGGCAATCACAAAATCAGGGTGGCGAAACCTTTCGGCACAGGCTATTACCTCAGTCAGCGAGTTAAAACTGGGCTCTAATCCAGGAGCTGGCCAATGTGGTCGCACAAACTCCAAAAAAAATCGTCCTTGCTTCCCTTTGGTATCAAAAGCATACCATTGCTGTAATTCTGTGCCATCTTCATCGTAATAAGTGACCTGTAACGCAGGGCCAAACTTATTGCTGCTCTCTGTTAAGCTAATGCCGGCGCAGCGCAGCACCAACGCATCTTTAAGGGCGAGGGCTTCTTTTAGTTTTTTATCGGGATCCACTAGCAGCTGTCCACAGTCATGACATTGGCGAGCGGCAATATCATTTTCTGCCATGCATTGTGGGCACGATTTAAAGCGAAAACGATAGCCGCAAGGTTCGCCAAGCGTCTCATCATCGTCTGACTCGAAGAGCCCTTGGCAGCGGCGACCAAAGTGTTCCAATATGTGGCCTTGTTGATCAACTTTTCCCCAAAAAATATTGGCAAACCCACAGGCAGGGCACAATACCTGTACTTGTGTGGTGTCGGGGTGGGGGCGTGGCTCCCCCACATCGGGGGCAAACAGATCCATGTTGTTGGCGGCATAATCTAGTACTAAGCAGTCGCTTTTATTAGGGCTTAACCTGAGGCCGCGGCCAATTATTTGCTGGTATAAGGCCACCGATTGCGTAGGCCTCAGTAGGGCAATCACATCCACATGCGGAGCATCAAAGCCGGTGGTGAGTACTGACACATTTACTAGAAATTTAATTTCTCGGGCTTTAAAGCGGCCAATAATATCATCACGCTCGATACTGGGAGTATCGCCGGTGATCACTGCCGTTTGTGCCTTTGGTAGTAGGCTGGCCACTTCTTTGGCATGACGAACTGTACTGGCAAACACCATCACGCCCACTCTCTCTTGGGCATAATCTTGAATTTGCTGCACTATATGAGGAGTCACTCTAGGCTGGCGTGCCAGTTCTTTTTCAAGGTCATGCTCGCTAAATAGCCCCTGTTCATAAAGACGAGAAAAATCATAATGCACTATAGGAGCGTCAACGATATCTGGGGGGGTTAAATAACCTTGTTTTATCATCAGGCGCAGTGGCAATTCAAAAATACAGTGTTTAAAAAAACGCGGCCCACGGCTGCGTACCATGCCGTGATAATGCAGCTGATAAATCCACCCCATGCCGAGTCGATAGGGCGTAGCAGTCAGCCCCAGTACTTTTAATCGGGTGTTCGATTGGCGCAAATGCTGAATAACTTGTAAATATTGGCTGTTTTCATCATCTGAAACACGGTGGCATTCATCAATAACGACTAAGCTAAAGTTGGCAAACGCATCCAAATTACGCGCCACCGACTGTACTGAGCCAAACACCACCTGGGTATCGGCTTGCTTTTTGCCTAGGCCTGCTGAAAAAATCGCAGCTGCTTGACCATAGCTTTGATACTTACTGTGGTTTTGTTCGACCAGCTCTTTAACGTGGGCTAAAACCAATACCCGCCCTCGCGCAAGGCGAGCCAGCTCAGCTATCACTAAACTTTTTCCCGCCCCTGTCGGCAGCACCAATACCGCCGGATCGTCGTGGCGACGAAAATAGTTAAGAGTGCGATCAACAGCCTCTTGCTGGTAGGGGCGAAGGGTAAACATGACAGTCCTTGGGCATAGTCAGATAACAAAGTGCAGTGTGCTAACAAACGATACAAAAATCAAAGTATACGGGCAAAGCGGGAAGCCTAAAGCTGAGAGCGAGAAGTTAACTACCGATACCGTTATATTGTGCCTCAATAGTAGGTTGGCGGTGTGCTTTAAGCGTCTAGCTTGTGTCTTTACGCCCCCAACTTTGGTTGCTGCTCACTTTTGCTTTAGAATAAGGTATCTTAAGCACCTTTCTAAAATAACCGAGGCAAACAACGCTATGATCATCAAACCTAAGGTTCGAGGCTTTATTTGTACAACAACCCACCCTGTTGGCTGTGAGGCGAACGTGCGTGAGCAAATTGCCTACGTTAAAGCCAAAGGCCAGCTCAAAGAGGGGCCCAAAAAAGTATTGGTGATCGGTGCCTCCACCGGTTACGGCTTAGCGTCACGTATTAACGCCGCTTTTGGTAGCGATGCGGCCACCATTGGGGTGTTCTTTGAAAAGCCTGCTACTGAGCGTAAAACAGGCTCTGCAGGATGGTATAACTCGGCAGCCTTTGAAAAAGTTGCCAAAGAGCAAGGTCTATATGCCAAAAGCATTAATGGCGACGCGTTTTCTCATGCCTGTCGTGAGCAAGTGATTGAGCTAATTAAACAAGATTTGGGTCAAATTGACTTAGTGGTTTATTCATTGGCTTCACCTGTGCGTAAAATGCCAGACAGTGGTGAAGTCGTGCGCTCAGCACTTAAGCCCATAGGTGACGTTTATAAGTCGACCGCATTAGACACCAATAAAGATGTGTTAATTGAAGCCGAAGTGGAGCCAGCTAATGAGCAAGAAATTGCTGACACCATAGATGTAATGGGGGGGCAAGACTGGGAATTGTGGATGGATGCACTGAGCGATGCGGGTGTATTAGCCGATGGCGCTAAGTCGGTTGCTTATTCTTACATTGGCACTAGCCTAACTTGGCCCATTTATTGGCACGGCACCTTAGGTAAAGCCAAAGAAGATTTAGACCGCGCCGCCCACGCTATTGATGCCCAGTTAAAAGCCAAAGGCGGTAACGCCCATGTGGCAGTACTAAAATCAGTGGTGACCCAAGCCTCTGCGGCAATTCCTGTTATGCCTTTGTATATCTCCATGGCTTTTAAAGTGATGAAAGAGCAGGGCATTCACGAGGGGTGTATTGAGCAAATTCAGCGCTTGTTTACTGACCGCTTATACGGCCCAGAGGCAGCACCAGTGGATGAGCAAAACCGTCTACGCCTCGATGATTGGGAGTTACGCGACGAGGTACAAGATGCCTGTCGCGAGATTTGGGCACAGGTAAAAGACGATAATATTTATCAGTTAACTGATTACCAAGGCTATAAAGATGAATTTTTGCGTTTGTTTGGCTTTGGTTTAACCGGTGTTGATTATGACGAAGATGTGAGCCCAGAGGTCGATTTTGATGTGATAACACTAGCCTAATTGCGTGCCTAGCGAAAAGCCCGGTTAAATAGTTCAGCCGGGCTTTTTTGTGAGCTTGGTAGTTGATACCAATCACACTAAATATTTGTTCTATTTAAATACAGTATCAAGAGGAAGCTGAAGTAGCGCCTTTGTTCGGCATTTACTGAAAATAAAACTGACCACTTACTTAGTACTATTGGTATGAATATGCTGGTTGAGGTGAATTACAGTGTAAAGGCCGCTTTATTCTGTTTTGCACCCATCACTTGATTCTTTCCCGCGTGCTTAGCGGCATATAATGCGTTATCTGCGCTACGCAACCAAGCGTCTACATCAGAGGTCTCAGCAGTTAGGGGGGCAACGCCCAAGCTGACGGTATAATTCAATGTGAGGTTATGACTGTGCACCACTGCACTCTCAATACACTGGCGCAGTCTTTCAGCAATGACCTTTGCTCCCTCAAGCTCTGTTTCTGGCAAGATGATAGCAAACTCTTCCCCTCCATAACGACCGGGATGATCGGTATGCCGTAGGCTACTTCTTATACATTTAGCGAGGTGACGAATAACATCATCGCCTACTGGGTGACCGTATTGATCATTAACGGCTTTAAAGTTATCTATATCGAGCATAATTAAGCTTTGAGTCCCCCCATAACGGGCAAACCTCTCAAACTCATTATGAAGCTGCTTTTCCCACGCCCCTCTATTTAATAATCCAGTTAAGTTATCTGTTTGGCTTAAGTGTGCTAGTTGTTTATTTGCTTGCTCAAGCGCAATACGACCACAGGCAACATCGCTTACGTCATAGAGCATAAGGCACACCTGCTGCACATTACCATTGGGTTCGGCCAATGGACTTATGGTCATGTTTTGATACATATAAGGCGAGGTGCCGGTAATGGGCCGGCTATTACCAAAACGAAATAAATGCGGCCGTAGTTCCCAAGAAGTAAAGGCCCGGGTATTTAAAGTCACGGCTGTGTCTATTTTACGTTGTAGCCAAGTTTTTGGCAGTTCGGGAAATAACTGAAAAAGGTTTTTATTTCGTACTGCAGTAGAGGTCATCCCACTGTGGTTTTCCATAAAGCCATTCCACAGTTGTACGTTACAGTTTAAGTCCAAGACCACTAGACCAATCTCTACCGATTCCAACATATCAATTAAAAAGTGGAAGGCGTGTGCATCTTGGTGAGAAAGAGGCATTATTTACTCCGTTAAATAAATCAGTTGTTGCTCTAGCCGTTTAACCGAGTCTGCGGTGAGTAATACTAGCAAATGACAACTAATATGTTGTTGCTCTAGCTCATAAGGAATTTCAATACACATCAATTGCTCTGCTTGTTGCTTATGCTGCTTTAGCAGATCTTCTACCTGTTTATGCTGACCTAAAATGCTAGGTTGGCTAAGCCCAAACTTAATATCAAGTTGTTCTCCTAAACCTTTGATAAAGGCACCAAACAAAATATTGGCCATATCCAGTAATACTTCTATTTCTGGAGCTAAGCTATTGCTATCATTATAATTAAGCAGCTTAGCCATTTCTTCACTGCTGCTGTCTGAAAATAGTAATAACGCTTCGCCCGATACCCCTGCACCAACAAACCCTTGCGCCACGGTAGAGTAATGAGCATTGCCATCAATCGCACTAATAGCCATGTGTAGATCACAGCGTTCAATCAATGCTACTTTAGGAATAGGTTGATGAATAAATACTTCAAGCAATTGCGCAAGTAAATTTGATGCTTGCCCCATGGCAATATTGGCCATCTCTTGTAAATATTCAGACAAAGAAATGGGGTCGTTGGTGCCATTGTTAGATTCAGTTAATGTCTTTGCTTCTAGCGCCTGATAAAGGCCATATTCACTTAATAAACTGGCAAGTTCTGTGGAGTCTACGGGCTTATTGATAAAGCCAATAGCTCCTAAAGCGATGACCTTTTGTTGTGCTTGCTCTTGAATATCAGCGGAAATGACCACCGTCATAGTCGGCAAGTCTTCGGTTTGTATGGCGTTAAGTACTTCGTAGCCATCTAGCCCTGGCATATTGAGATCAAGAAATAGCAGATCAGCCCCAACCTGGCGCAGGTGCGCTAGCGCTTCTATGCCATTACAGGCAAACTGCGTTTGCGTTTTCCAGTCCTGGGGTAAAGCCCCAGCGACTTGTTTGCGTGCAAATGCTGAGTCATCACAAATTAAAATTTGGAGTGTCATGCCATAAAGCGCCTGTATCAACGTTCGCTAAGTGAAAGTGGGGTAATATGCTAGCGATAATGCGAACCTGTGCAATTCAACCACAACTTGTGTCCAGTTAACAGCAAACCGATAAGACTATTTTTAGTTATTGTGTATTGCTTTTATTTTTTTCATTACCTTATTAAAAACAATGTAATAATGAGGACATAAGTAGCCACTTTAAAGTGGCCTTAGCCAAGATAACCTGTACTTACCTGTCATAAACAGGGCTTAACAATAAGTGATGATAAATTGAATAATTTTTTCTCTTTGGCACGGTGGATGCCAGGTTTAGTGAGCTTATTAGGCTATCAGCGTGCTTGGTTGCTCCCCGATGTACGAGCGGGCATTTCCGTTGCCGCTGTCGCGTTACCTGTGGCCATTGCTTATGCTGAGTTAACAGGCGTTGGTGCAATTGTTGGCCTGTATTCATGCATTTTACCCATGATAGTGTATGCACTGTTTGGTTCGTCTCGTCAGCTTATTATGGGGCCCGATGCTGCAACTTGTGCCGTTATTGCAGCCGTGGTTACGCCACTGGCGGCTGGAGATGCTGCCCGCCATTGGCAGTTAGTGATGACCATGACTGCCATGACTGGATTTTGGTGCCTGGTGGCTAGCCGATTAAAGCTTGGTATTTTAGCGGATTTTTTATCTCGGCCTATCTTGATGGGGTTACTTAATGGGGTGGCGATTACCATTATGGTTGGCCAGCTTTCTAGTGTATTGGGTTTTACTTTTGCACAGTCTGGCTTAATTGAGCGCTTACTGGCAGTTCCAAGTTATGGGGCACAAGTACACTTAAGTACGTTAGGTATCAGTATCTTGACCTTAGTGATTATGTTGCTTAGTCGTTATTTTCGCCCGCAGTGGCCTAGCTCATTACTAGCATTGGCCATGGCGGCGCTGGTGCTTTGGTTCGTTGGCCCAGAGCGACTTAACGTGGCGGTGGTGGGGAGTTTAAGCAACGGCTTACCAAATTTTCAGCTTCCTGAGTTTCCACCTGGACTTATTCGTGAGCTAGTATTGCCAGCGCTTAACCTTGCGATGGTAAGCTTTGTATCTATGATGCTGACCGCCCGCAGTTTTGCGACTAAAAATGGCTACGATATAGATGCAGACAATGAATTTCGCGCGCTTGGGTTGGCAAATATTGCCTCGGCCTTTTCTCAGGGGTTTGCTATTAGCGGTGCCGACTCTCGTACAGCGGTAAATGATGCTAACGGGGGTAAAAGTCAACTAGTGTCGATTGTAGCGGCGCTCGTGATCGCCTTAGTGACTTTTTTTCTTACCGCTCCACTGCAATATATCCCCACTGCAGCTTTAGGTATCGTACTTATTTTAGCCTCTTTTTCTTTGACTGATTTTCGTGGCCTATGGGCGCTGTATAAATCGGATAGCTCAGCGTTTTGGTTAGCCTGGGTTACCTTTTTTAGTGTGCTACTGGTTGGGGTTATCCCAGGAATCGCCTTGGCTGTTTTATTAGGCTTATTTCAATTTTTGCGTAATGTGATGCGCCCTACCGAACATTTAATGGGCATGAATGACGAGGGCGTGGTGCACACCATGGGGCGCAATGAAGAAGTAAAAGCCATTACAGGGATACTTATTTATCGCTTTAATTCACCACTTACCTACTTTAATGCGGCCTATTTTAAACGCCGAGTATTGTTATTGTTAGCCAGTGAGCCACAGCCGGCAAAGTGTGTGATTATTGATGCAGTCGCTTGTTTTACCCACCAAGATATTAGCGTAATGACCATGGTTGGTGAACTACACAAAGCACTAAAACGACAAGGCGTGCACATGGTAATGGCGGGTCGGCGAGGGCAAATGACTCAGTGGTTAAAGCAGGCGGGTATTCGGGTAGGAGAAGAAGGCATTCTTGTGTACCCTGATTTATATCAGGCATTGCGTATGACACATCGCTATCAACAGCAACATTTAACGGACTCAAAAGAAGGCGTTATAGACACCAGTGACGTTGTTCGTAATCCGATCAATAGGAGCTAAAAATGAATGCTAACCCATGCCTACGTTACTGTATACCGCCTGTTATCGTTGCGTTTACGATGGGACTAATGTGGCTAAGCCAACGCTATGTTTTACACCATAATGTGTTGATGCTGGAGCTGTCGCGTCATACATTTTTGCCCTTGATAGTGAGCGTGGTCATCGCCGCATTTACCATAATGGGCGTTGCAGCTTGGCAGTTTCGCCAAGCGCGCACCACCTTACTACCTTTTGCGCCTGAACAAACTAGGCAATTGGTGACTAGAGGACTATTTCGCTATTCCCGTAATCCTATTTATGTGGGAGACGCGCTTATTATACTGGCATGGGGGTTGTGGTTAGGCAATGTGCTGACGTTAGTATGGTTAGTGCCGTTTATTCTTTATATGAGTAAGGTACAAATAGCGGCTGAAGAGCGTGCTTTGGTCACTAAATTTGGTCGTGATTATCAAGATTACTGCCAGCAAGTTCGCCGTTGGTTATAAGAGAGCAAAGAAAAAGGATCTATGTTGGCTAAGCAATAGGGTTGTGATTTTGGCATCGCCGTTGTATTTCATCATCTAGGGCTTGCGGCTAATAGCTGGGCTCTCTACACTTGCGGATTAATTATTAGGTTTGTACAGGCTTGTTTGTCCTGTACTGGCAAGACGGTTGAAAGAGAGATTGAGCAAAATGAACCAAGACAGCGCCACCACTCGGCTTAATAAGTTTATTAGCGAAACGGGAATTTGCTCACGACGAGAAGCCGATCGCTTAATTGAGCAAGGTCGAGTAAAGGTTAATGGTGATGTGGCTGGCATGGGGGTTAAGGTCAGCCAAGATGATAGCGTCTTGGTTAACGGCAAACCACTACGCGCCAAGCCTAAAGCTGTGTACTTGGTCTATAACAAGCCCATAGGCATTACCTGTACCACCGACAGTGCGGTACCTGAAAATATTGTGGATGCCGTTAATTATAAAGCCCGTATTTTTCCGATTGGTCGTTTAGATAAACCCTCAAGTGGTTTAATTTTGCTGACCAATGATGGCGATATTGTGAATAAGATCCTCAGAGCCGGTAATGCCCACGAAAAAGAATACATAGTGTCGATGGATAAACCCATTACCCCTGACTTTGTGGCGAAAATGGGGGCGGGTGTGCCTATTTTAGATACGGTTACTAAGCCCTGTAAGGTGAAAAAAATTGGCCCTAAAACAATTAATATTATTTTAACTCAAGGGTTAAATCGCCAAATTCGACGTATGGCGGAATACTTAGGCTTTAGCGTAACCAGTTTAAAACGAGTACGGATCATGAATATTGAGCTGGGAGAGTTAAAACCAGGCCAATGGCGATACGTATCACGCGCAGAGCTTTCGCTTATTAACAGTATGATAGGCGGCTCTAGTAGTACCGAAGAAGCCTCAGTACTAACACAGCCTAAAGCTGCCCGCCGAGGCCCCTTGGTAAGAAATGCCGCCACTTCAGTCTCGCTAACAGATCAACAGTCAACTTCTGAACGCAAAAAAGCCTCAGGCACTTACAAAGCTGCCAAACCAAACCCACGCCATGGTACGGGTAAAAGAAAAGCAGCCAGTCAAGATCCCCGTGGTAAAAAGGGCGCAAAGTCGAGCAAAGGATCACTTCCACAGAGCAATCGGAGCAAACGTAATAAAGCGTAATCCCCTAAGAATGCGAAGGCTGGAGGCGATTATTAAAGCTTGCTTATTTTAACCAAGTGAAAGTGCTTTTTACCTCGGCGCACGACTAGATACTGCTGGTGTAATGGTGTTATAGAATCAGTATCTAGCATAGTTTTAATGCCATTAGCGGTAATGGCGCCATTGGCCATTAACTCGCGGGCAATACGCCGAGAGCTGGCTAAACCGGCCTCGACGAGTAATTGACTCAGCATCGGATTGTCAGTGGCCTCTACCTGGGTTAGCGGAATGCCATCTTGCTCTAGCTGGGCAAATTCAGCCAAGCTCAACTGACTAAAATCCCCACTGAATAATGCCTGACTAATGCGCTTAACTCCGGCTAACGCAGCGCTACCATGTACCAACTCAGTCAGCTCTTCGGCCAATAACATTTGCGCTTGGGGTTTACCGTGGCGTGCTATATCAGCCGCTTCTATAGCGGCAATCTCGTCGAGTGAGCGAAAACTATAAAACCGTAAAAAACGGTAGACATCAGCATCGGCGGTATTAAGCCAAAATTGGTAAAAAGCATAAGGCGAGGTTTGTTGAGGATCCAGCCACACAGTGCCGGTTTCGGTTTTACCAAACTTAGTCCCATCGGCTTTAGTAATCAGGGGCAGGGTGAGGCCAAATACCTGTTGTTGATTCAAACGGCGAGTAAGATCAATGCCGCTGGTGATATTGCCCCACTGATCGTTGCCCCCAATTTGCACCGAACAATGATGCGCCTTATTAAGGTGTGCAAAGTCGTAAGACTGTAGTAGGGAATAGGCAAACTCAGTAAAAGAGAGCCCTTGATCTGGGCGTGCCAATCGCTGTTTTACGGAGTCTTTGGCAATCATGGCGTTAACAGAAAAGTGCTTGCCGATATCTCGTAAAAACGAAAACAGATCGAGCTTGCTCATCCAGTCGGCATTATTCAGTAAATGAACCTGCTGCCCATTGGGTGAGTCTTGCTCTGTGATCAATAAGGGCTGAATTTGTTGCTGTAAGTCATTAACCCAGCCATTAACGGTTGCGGTATCATTTAAACTGCGCTCACTGGCTTTAAAACTGGGGTCGCCAATCATGCCGGTGGCGCCACCCACCAAAGCCACCACGCTATGCCCTGCGGTCTTAAAGCGACGTAACATTAATAGCGGCACTAAGTGGCCAATATGCAAGCTGCCGGCGGTGGGGTCAAAGCCACAATAAATCACTCTGGGTTGCGCACTGAGATGCTCCCCAAGGGCGTTGGCATCCGATTGCTGGGCGATCAATCCACGCGCATTCAGCTCCTGTAATAAGGCGCTCGTCGCAGAAGAAGAGGGTGATGTTATATTAGGCATACTAAGCTCGCTTGGTTGTAATAACGCAGGTCTATTATCCTGACTGAGCGTCACTTTTCTTTATATGTCCTTTTTAGGACAGTTTGTAGTAAAATTGATGACCCCAAGCCTCGTTGGTAAAAGCGGGGTGTGAATAGATATAGTTAGCTTAATGTACACCGATAACATAATGATCTAGGCGGTAATCATGACGATACACAACCCAGATGACTATCAAGCCGCCTTAA
The DNA here is from genome assembly GCF_052084945.1 of Oceanisphaera sp. NCBI lineage: Bacteria > Pseudomonadati > Pseudomonadota > Gammaproteobacteria > Aeromonadales > Aeromonadaceae > Oceanisphaera > Oceanisphaera sp. The sequence goes on along the minus strand of NZ_JBQDEX010000001.1, from coordinate 6,884 downwards.
CTGATACCATTAGTGCCCTTGGCACCGTGGCTTTTGTGCGTCATTTAGCCGAGCTGGTCGCCACCCAAGTGAGCTGTGATTGCATCTTGGTGTTAAGTTATCGCAGCCATGGCACTGTGGTTTATTTGTACGATAACTTGCAGCACAGGCGCGACTTGTTATTTCAACAGTACTTAAATGGGGTATATGCCGAGGATCCTTTTTATCGGGCCTTAAGCCAAGGCTTAACCGACGGTGTTTACTCATTAAGTACCTTGGTTGCCCAGCAGGGCAGGGGGCCTGACTATATGCGCTCTTTTTATCAGGCAACCGCTTGGCAAGATGAACTAGGCATTGTGCTGTCGCTTGATAAAGGGCAATGGTTAACCTTATTTTTAGGGCGACTTAGCGCCACGGCTTTTACTCGCAAAGAGCAAGCAAGGCTACAAGCATTGCTACCGCTACTTAGTGCCTTATGTCGCCAACATTGGCCACTTGAGCATGAGACTATTGCTTTAGCCCCTAGCCCTAGTACGCCATTATCTGTTTCGCCAACCGCAACATTGCCTGCCAACACCATGCGCGAACAGGTGGAGCTGGCATTATCCAGCTTTGGCAAACCGCGCCTCACCCCTCGCGAGCAGCAAGTGGCGGTTTTATTACTACAAGGCCAAGACAATCACACCATTGCCCAGCAATTAGGCATTGGCGTGGGAACAGTTAAAAACCATCGTAAGCATCTGTACAGCAAACTCAACATCGACAGCCAAGCCGCGCTATTTGCCCATTTTATTAATCACTTAATCACACAAGAGAAGGCTTGAAGCAGGACGTTAACAATAAAAACGAAACATTAGGTTGGGTGTTGTGGTTCCCATTTTCCTTGCTAGGCGTTGAGCCCGATTTTTCTGTATACTAGTCACCATTCTGGGCGCACCTTAAATATAATGACAGGGAACAGGCCGTTATGATCCCCAAGATAGATCTGCAAGCGCAGATAACTCCTACCTATTTTGCATTTCTCAACGCCTTAGCCGACAGCGGCTTTAGTGGCGATATCGAACACAGCTATGCCAGTCGACTGGCCGTAGCCACTGATAACAGTGTCTATCAATCTTTACCCCAAGCGGTGGTGTTTCCGCGATCAACTCAAGACGTAAGCATAATGCTGACCTTGGCATGCCAAGATAATTATCACAGCATTAAGTTTTCGCCCAGAGGCGGCGGCACCGGCACCAATGGCCAGTCGTTAAACGATAATATAGTGGTCGATTTATCTCGCCACCTTAATCAGCTGTTGGACATTAACGCCGAACAGCGCCAAGTGCGCGTGCAAACCGGCATGGTCAAAGACCGCCTCAATCAACTTGTGGCCCCCCATAAGCTGTTTTTCTCGCCAGATTTATCCACCAGTAATCGCGCCACGCTTGGCGGTATGATTAATACCGATGCCTCGGGGCAGGGCTCTTTGGTATACGGTAAAACCTCTGATCATGTGCTGGGCGTGACTGCGGTATTGGTTGATGGCACTATTATTGAAACTGGCCCCCTTAGTGGCGAAGCCTTGGATGCCAAGCTTGCACAAGACAGTCGCGAAGCTGAGTTATACCGTTGTGTGTATCACAGTGTTAACGATACCCAAGATGAAATCGCCACGCGCTTTCCTAAACTTAATCGCTTTTTAACCGGTTACGATCTAAAGCATGTTTATGATCAAGCCAGCCATACTCTGGATCTCACTCGTATTTTGTGTGGATCTGAGGGATCGCTTGCTTTTATTACCGATGCTTTGCTTGATTTAACGCCCATTCCTAGCTATCGCACCTTAGTGAACGTCAAATACGACAGCTTTCAATCGGCATTGCGTAATGCTCCCTTAATGGTAGAAGCCAAAGCGCTGTCGGTTGAAACCGTGGACTCTAAAGTGCTGGGACTGGCGCGCGAAGATATTGTTTGGCACTCGGTGAGTCACCTTATTGAAGATGTACCAGGCAAGGTGATGGACGGCCTGAATATGGTCGAATATGCCGATCAGGATGCCGAAGCCCAGCAACATAAAGTAGCAGCACTGTGTAGCCAACTTGATGAACTGATTGCTAAAGGCGAAGCCGGTGTCATTGGTTATCAAGTGTGTGATGATTTGGCGTCATTGAATCGTATTTATGCCATGCGAAAAAAAGCCGTCGGGCTATTAGGCAATACTAAAGGTCGTAAAAAGCCGATTGCCTTTGTTGAAGATACTGCCGTCCCTCCAGAAAACTTAGCGGATTATATTGTGGAGTTTCGTGCTCTGCTCGATCAGCATCAATTGCAATATGGTATGTTTGGCCATGTGGATGCGGGGGTGTTACATGTGCGGCCGGCATTGGATATGACGGATCCTGAGCAAGAGGTGATGTTGCGTAAAATCTCCGATCAGGTGAATGCCCTCACGCTTAAATATGGTGGCTTAATGTGGGGTGAGCACGGTAAAGGCTATCGTTCTGAATATAGCCCAGCCTTTTTTGGTGACAGGCTATTTACCGAGCTGCGCCGCATTAAATCGGCTTTCGATCCCTTTAACCGACTCAACCCCGGTAAAATTTGTACCCCACTCGACAGTCTCGATCAATTGGTGTCCGTTGATGCCACCAAACGGGGATTTTATGATCGCCAAATTCCCGTGAATGTTCGCGACAGTTATACCCAACCTATGGACTGTAACGGCAATGGCTTGTGTTTTGACTTTGATGTTAACTCCCCCATGTGCCCTTCAATGAAGTTAACCGCAGATCGTCGTCATTCCCCTAAGGGGCGAGCGGGGCTGGTGCGCGAGTGGCTACGTCAATTATCTGCTCAAGGCTTTGATCCCATGGCAGAAGAGGCCGCCATAATGAGCCGCAGTGCCAGCGTAAAAGGCTTGGTTGAGCGGGTAAAGTACAGCTGGCAGAAACATCGCGGTGAGTATGATTTTTCTCATGAAGTAAAAGAGGCGATGGATGGCTGCTTAGCCTGTAAAGCTTGCTCAAGCCAGTGCCCAATAAAAGTGGATGTACCTACCTTTAGGGCGCGTTTCTTACAGCTCTACCATCAGCGCTATCAGCGCCCCCCCCAAGACTATTTAGTATCTTGGGTTGAGTCCTACACCCCTTGGATGGCCAAAGTTCCAGGCTTGGTTAACCCTGTGATGAATAATAAGTGGGTACAAGCGGGCACACGCTCTTTGCTTGGTATGGTAGATATGCCATCAGTGAGCAACCCAAGCTTAAGCAAACTATTAGCACAGGGCGCGGTTAACACCTTTAATATGGCGGAGCTTGAAGCGTTAAATGATGAGCAAAAAGCCAAAACATTGCTTATCGTCCAAGATCCCTTTACCTCGTTTTATGATGCCAATGTGGTATTCGACTTAGTGCAATTAGCCACTAAGCTTGGCTTTAACCCTGTGGTATTACCCTTTAAGCCCAATGGTAAACCGGCTCATGTAAAAGGATTTTTACGCCGCTTTGCCGGAATGGCGGCAGACAGCGCACAATTTTTAAATAAGCTGGCGCGATTAAATATTCCGTTAGTCGGGGTCGACCCTTCATTAGTGCTCTGTTATCGCGACGAATATAACAAGGTGCTGGGGGCTGCGCGGGGTGATTTTACAGTACTGCTACCGCAAGAGTGGCTGTTACAGCAACTCAAACAGTTACCTGAGCAGACGCCAACAGGTGAGCCTTGGTATTTATTTGCACATTGCACCGAAAAAACGGCCTTACCGACCACCCATCAAGATTGGGGGCGTATCTTTAGCCATTTAGGAGCCAAGCTTGAAGCCATCCCCGTGGGTTGTTGTGGTATGGCGGGGACCTATGGTCACGAAAGCCATCATGCCGAAGGTTCAAAGCAGCTTTATGCCATGAGCTGGGCAACCCCGATGGCGGAATTACCGCCAGAGCGGCGCATGGCAACCGGTTTTTCGTGTCGTAGCCAAGTTAAGCGTATCGAAGGGCAGGGGATTAAGCATCCAGTACAGGCGCTACTGGGCTTGTTGTAAAGCTTGTGGTAAGTGCAGGTACGTGTGTATTCGTGGCAAAAGTCAATTTAGTCTTGTGGGGGCGTTACATGCCCCCTTTAAGTAACAAGGAGCAACAATGGGATTAATATTAGGGTTAATCATTGGTGGGCTGGCCGGTTGGCTGGCAGGACAATTAATGAAAGGCCGCGGTTTTGGTGTGTTAGGTAATGTGCTACTTGGCTTAGTTGGGGGCTTTTTAGGGAGCATAGTGTTTCGTTTAGTTGGGCTTGCTGCCACCGGCATTATTGGCTCGCTTATTATGTCCACCCTAGGTGCGGTACTCTTGATATACTTGGTTCGAAAAATTAAACGCTAATAGCTACCAACCGCTGGGTTGAGTATGATGCTAGATAGTTTGAGCTTGCTTAAGCCGTAGCGGATGAGGAACTTGCTACGCTGTATTTGTGCTTTAAATCTGCTAGCAACATTAAAAAATGCTGGACATTACTCACCATTTAACACAGAATACGCCTTCAGCCCAGTTGGGCATGACCTTTTGTGATGTGGGTCTCGATAGACAAAGCGACTTAATGTTGGCTTTATATCGTTATAACCCGCCTATTCGGCATGCTACAGGGTGTAGTAACTTTAAATATAGTTAACACACCAAACCCTGGGTTTATATGTAGCTGCCAAAATACGTGCGTTGAAGCGGGTTATCATTGCGTTTGTTAGGAAAGTAACGCAAATCACGTCCGCGCCAAGCGATGTCTACCTTACATCATATATAAGGTAGGTACGTTCCCTCCATTTGGGCGCGACGACACCAAGTCTGGCAGATCGACATCCATGATGAGAAAAACGCACTGGTTCTTCGCCAGCACGTTCACCATGGCGGTGTTGAGACAAAAACGGCCAGATTAGCCTTGTGAATATGAGTGTGTTTACACTCTTAAAGGGAAGCCCTCACTCTTGTAGTGAGCATGGGCTGTCCCTGGCCCTTTACTGTATCAGTCCGCCGACATTTTATTTATTCGGAACTGTAAATGACAAATTCTACTCTTGTACTTGCTGAAAACGCTCCTGCCTTCACTGAATTAGGTTTAGCTCCTGAAGTTTTAAAAGCACTTGCCGATGCCGGCTATGTGACGCCTTCTGCTATTCAGGCTGCCGCTATCCCTACTTTACTGGAAGGTCGCGACGTTTTGGGCTTGGCACAAACCGGTACTGGTAAAACAGCCGCGTTCGCACTGCCGTTGTTAAGCACCATTACCGGAGGCAACGCCACGCCGCAAGTGTTGGTATTAGCCCCAACACGTGAGCTGGCGATTCAGGTTGCTGAATCCTTTGAAGGTTACGCCAAATACCGTAAAGACATTCGTATTACGTCTATCTATGGTGGCCAAGCATACGACACACAAATTCGTGCATTAAAGCGCGGTGTTGATATTGTAGTGGGCACCCCAGGTCGCGTCATGGATCACATGCGCCGCGGCACCTTAAAGCTAGATAATCTAAAAGCCTTAGTATTAGATGAAGCCGATGAAATGCTACGCATGGGCTTTATTGATGACGTTGAATGGATTTTGCAACAAACTCCAGAAACGCGTCAAATTGCTTTATTCTCAGCGACTATGCCACCTGTCATCCAGCGTGTTGCTCAAAAGTACCTGAAAAACCCGAAAGAAGTACGTATCGAAAACAAAACTCGTACCAACTCCAGCATTCGTCAGCGTTACTGGTTTGTACGAGGCATGAACAAGCACGAAGGTTTATGCCGTTTGGTTGAAACTGAAAACATGGATGCCATGTTGGTGTTTGTGCGTACCCGTAAAGACGCCGAAGACTTGGCTGATATGATGAGCCGTGAAGGCCATGCATGTGAAGCCTTGCACGGTGATATTCCACAAAAATTACGTGAAAAGGTGATTGAGCGTCTGAAAAATGGTCGCTTGAATATCTTGGTAGCAACAGACGTAGTGGCCCGTGGTTTAGACGTTGAGCGTATCAGTCATGTTGTTAACTTTGATATGCCACACGACAATGAGTCTTATGTACACCGTATTGGTCGTACCGGTCGTGCGGGTCGTGAAGGTGATGCAATTTTGTTTGTAACCGGTCGTGAAAAGCGCGGTTTGTACAATCTTGAGCGCCACACTCGCCAGCCGATTGAAGAAATGCAGATGCCGTCTGCTGATGCAATCAACAAAATTCGTGCTGAGCGCTTTAAGTCTCGCATTCGTAGCAGTGTAAAAGCAGACGAAAAAGCACTGGCACCTTTTGTAGAAATGGTTGAATCATTGCTAGAAGAAGGCCTAGACAGCGCTGAGTTAGCAGCAGGTTTGGCTCGCTTAGTACAAGGCGACCGTCCATTATTTATGGAAGATCGTCCACAAGCTGCTCGTCGCCCCGATGTGCGTGAGCGTAACGATCGCGGCAGTGATCGCAATGCTCGTGGCCCCCGTGGTCGTGACAGTGTCGCTATGGAAACCTTCCGCGTAGAAGTGGGTCGAGTGCACGGTGTTAAGCCAGGTCACTTAGTGGGTGCCATTGCTAACGAAGCCGATTTAGAGTCGCGCTTTATTGGTCAAATTCAAATCCACGATGATTTCTCTACCGTTGATTTGCCACAAGGTATGACGTCAGACGTACAAAAAGTACTTAAAAATGTACGAGTTTGTCAGCGTCCATTGAACTTGGCCAAATACGAAGGTGGTCCATTGCCACGTCGTAGCAGCTTCCGTCCTAACGACGATCGCAAGCCTCGCTCTCCACGTCGCAACAACGACAAGCGTTTAAACGGCTAATAACCACTTAGCGATATTATTGCGAAGTTAACAGGCCTGTCGAGCAATCGACAGGCCTTTTGTTTGTATTAAGTAAAAAACTAAGGACTATTTTTGCCACGCAAGACACGGAAAAA